>JBHAEC010000104.1:0-32654 GCA_041855385.1 Veillonellaceae bacterium | reverse complement strand
ATATATGCTCGTAATAATATTTATCTCATGTGTTTTACGGATAGAATTCACTTCCAATCTGGAAGCTCTCCATTATAGTTCTTGACATTTTGTAACATATCTCTTATACTTACTGTAAGAGAAGAAGATGCTTCGTAGCTAACGCCATGTTTCATGATGGTGTGTACGGGCATCTTCTTCTTTTCTGTTAGTACAGAATATAAATCAATTAACTTTGGGTTTAATCCAATGTTATTATGTTCTTCCTCTCCTACAATTCTAACGGTATAAACATCTTTTTTAACTCGCATCGGAACATGAAACGATGAATATTAAATTCTTAAATAACTCTTTTAAACACTTCTCAAGTCTTTATTGTCGAATTTTTATATACAAAAAAGAGCCTATAAGAGGCTCTTTTTAAAAAGGCAGTCCCTTTTATTTCTTATTTTTTCATTCCATATTTAATCATCACTATACTGAATTCATAAAGAACAATCATAGGTAAGGCGATCATTATTTGAGAAAATACATCCGGTGTCGGAGATATGGCTCCGCCTACAACAAAAGCCATTAAAACCATAATTTTTCTATATCTTATCAGAATGTTTGATGTAATCAACCCCGTTTTTGCCAGAATGATCGCAAGAAGCGGTAACTCAAATACCATTCCGAAAGGTAAAAGAAAAGAAATGATGAAACTCAAATATTGTCCCACTGAAAATAAGGGCTGTAATTCATCAGTAGCGAAACCGATAAAAAATTTAATAGCCGCCGGCAAGACAAAATAATAAGAAAACAGTATGCCGAAAAAAAACAAAAATACTGCTACCGGTATAAGCCAATTAGTGATTTTTTTCTCGCCCTTGGTAAGTGCCGGGATAATGAAGGCCCATGCGTGGTAAAGGACTATGGGAGAAGATACCAAAAATCCTGCAAAAAAGGCCACCTTCATATAGGTAAAGAATGCCTCTGTGGGACGCATATAGTATAGCTTTCCTGCCGGGGCAACCAAAACCTGAAATATTACATCCACATAGTAGTAACAGATCGCTGTCGCTATTAAAATAGCCACTATGCATATAATAATCCGCCGTCTCAACTCTTCCAAATGGGCAACCACAGACATGGACTTTGCTTCGTCCATCATTTTCTTCTCAGTTTCCGTATACCCTGCCTTTGGATCAGCATAACTGGATAGAGCGTCTATTCTTTTCTTTTGTTCCGCTTCCCTCTTTTTATGGGCGAGAACACTGTTTAACGAAGGTTTTTTGCTCGGCAAATCTTGCCCGGTCCGCTCTATTTCATTCATGGCCGTTACACCTTTCTATAACACAGAGAAAGCAGTAAGGTTTCCAAGACATCCTTTACCTCTGAAACAGGGAGAACCGATAAGATTTCTTTCCCCTTCCTTTCATAATCTTCCATAAGTGCAAAGGTTTTCTCCAGACCCCTATGACTTTCTAAATAGGCCAATAAAGTATCTGCACTCTTTCCCGCTTTAACCTTATATACCTCTTCCTGAAGGGCCTTCGCATTCTCTTCCGTCACTGTGACAAGTAAAGGGTAGGTCAAAACACCACTCCGAATATCATTACATATGGGTTTTCCCGCTATCCCTTCCGTAGAAAGGTAATCAATCATATCATCGGATACTTGAAAGGCCATGCCCAATATATGGCCAAATTTTTTAAGCCCCGTCGTATAGCTCTCGTTTAGACCACCCAACACGGCGCCCAACTCCATACATGCCTCAATAAAATCCGCCGTTTTTCGCCTTGTCTTTAATAAATACTTATCCGTTCCTTGGCGTACATCATACAAGTCCTGCATTTGTAAGAATTCACCTTCCACCAAGGATTCTATAGTGCGGGAGAAAATTCCCAATAATGCCGTATTTCCCAAAGAGGCCAGCAGTCCGAAGGCTTTTGCAAACAAGAAGTCTCCGCTTAAAATAGCCACCTTATTGCCGTGAAGAGAATGAATTGTTTTTTTCCCTCTTCGCAGTGCGGATTGGTCGAGTACATCATCATGAACCAATGTAGCAAGATGGAGAATTTCTATGGCCGCTGCTACCCGGATACGGTCAGTTTCCCGCGAATTTCCCAAAAGAGAGATAAGCAAAAATAATCTGGCCCGTATTCGCTTGCCACCTGCCTGCATCAAGGGTAATACAAGGGCATCAAACTCCTCCGATTGCCCTGCAAATTCTTCCGCCAGTAGCGTTTCCATCTTTACTATTTCAGCTTCAACTTGCTTACTTATACATATATCCATAGATAGCTCCGTCATCCTTTGCATGACTTCCCCTATTCTTCCAAAAGTGCATTGATTTGTTGCATGACAAGGGCTCGCCCTGTATGTGTTAGCGAACTGTAGGCGATAGGAGGTCGCTCCGTAGGAAATCGCTCCTTTATCGCCTTCATATTTTTTTGCCGTTCTCCACTTTTTAACTTATCTGTTTTTGTTACGATAATCTGCAGAGGAACTCCCACACTTTTTAGCCACGCAAAAGCCTCTCTATCCAAGGGGGAGTCCGGATGTCGCCCGTCAATCAATAAACACAGCAGCGCTAACCTGGGAGATGTGCTGATATAGTCGGCAATAAACTTTGCCCATAATCCTCTATCCTTATTACCCTGTTTTGTTTTAGCAAAACCGTAACCGGGCAGGTCAACCAAAAACCATTCATACCGCAACTCATGATCCTCGTCAATCTCCTTCTTGGATGTTACGGAAAAGAAGTTAATCGTCTTTGTCTTTCCCGGTTGCTTGCTCACCATAGCAAGGCCGCGATGGTTACACAAGGAATTGATAAGAGATGATTTACCTACATTAGAACGACCCAAAAAAGCCACTTCAATGGTGTCTCCTTCAGGGTACTGACTCTCCTTAACCGCCGAAGCCGTATACGTCGCCTTAATGATGCGAAGCTCTTTTTTTAGTTTGTCTCTCTTACCTTGTTCTTTAACTATGTCTGTCATAATAAGGACCGTACCAACACTTCATTCATTGTCTTTACCGGGGTAATGGTAAGTAAATCTCGTACAGACTCAGGAATTTCCGTCAAGTCTTTTTTATTACCTTCCGGAATGATTACTTCTTTAATCCCATGTCGATGGGCCGCCAGCACCTTTTCTTTTAGGCCTCCTATAGGAAGAACCTGCCCCCTAATCGTTATTTCTCCCGTCATGGCAATATCTGACCGAACCTTTCGTTCTGTCAATGCCGACACCATCGCTAAGGTCATGGTAATTCCCGCAGAAGGGCCATCCTTCGGCGTTGCCCCTTCCGGCAAGTGAACATGTAAATCGTATTTTTCATAAAAATCGTCTTCCAATTTCAAAGCCTTAGCATTATGGCGAATATAAGTAAGAGCCGCTTGAGCAGATTCTTTCATCACATTTCCCAAGCTCCCTGTAAGCAATAACTTTCCTCGCCCTTTTAGAGCCATCGCCTCACAAGGAAGAACAACTCCTCCCACAGAAGTCCATGCCAACCCGCATGCCAAACCTACTTGTGGGCGCTTTTCCTTCTCCAGTTCCTTGTATTTCGCAGGACCCAAAAGTTCCTCGACTGTTTTTGTCGTTACCTTTACCTTGTAATTCGGATCTTTAACAACTTGGCAAGCGATTTTACGGCATACCTTAGCAATAACTTTTTCCAACCCTCGAACGCCTGCTTCACGAGTGTAATCCTGTATCAGTTTTTTCAGCACTCCATCGGACAGCTTAACAACCGATTCTTTTAAGCCATGTTTTTTGGCCTGCTTCGGAACTAAATAGGTCTTTGCAATCTCAAGCTTTTCTTCTGCTGTATATCCCGACAGCGTAATAACCTCCATACGATCCAACAAAGGCCTTGGAATATCGGAAATTACATTAGCCGTGGTAATCCAAAATACCTTGGAAAAATCATAGGGTAACTCGATAAAATTATCACTAAAACTATTGTTCTGCTCCGGATCCAACACTTCAAGTAATGCCGATGACGGATCACCTTTATAGTCAGAGGCTAACTTGTCTATTTCATCCAGCAAGAATACGGGATTGTTCGTTCCCGCATTTTTTATCCCTTGAATCATCCGTCCCGGCATAGATCCGATATAGGTTCTCCTATGTCCTCTAATCTCAGCTTCATCACGCATTCCGCCCAAAGAAGCTCTGACAAATTTTCTGTTCATCGCCTTTGCAATTGATGCAGCCAGCGAAGTTTTGCCAACCCCCGGAGGCCCCACAAAACACAGAATGGAGCCACTCTGGGATTCCGTGAGATGATGTACGGACAAGAATTCTAAAATGCGCTCTTTCACTTTTTCCAAGCCGAAATGATCTTCATCTAAAATACGCGCCGCTTCATTTATATCCAATCGATCTTCACTATACTGGTTCCAAGGCAGTCCAAGAACCCACTCCAAGTAATTTCGAACAATCGTCGACTCAGGCATCATTTGCGGCATGCGTTCGAAACGACGAATTTCTTTTTCTATGCGTTGCCTTATATCTTTGGATACGGACAAGTTCGATAGAGTTTTTCTAAATTCTTCGGCTTCCGTTTCCTGATTTACATGATCACCCAATTCATCATGAATAACCTTGATTTTTTCCCGCAAAAAGTATTCCTTTTGCGATTTTTCCATTTGTTGCCGAACTTGATGGTTAAGGCTATTTTCTAAGTCGGCAATTTCCATTTCCACATTTAAAATGGCAATAATTTTGTTTAATCGGCTCGCCAAAGAAAGCTCCTCCAAGAGCTCTTGTTGTGCCTTCACATTAATAGGTAACAAAGATGCAATATAATCGGCCTGTTTCTCTGCATCGCTCATCCGTTCAATGCGTTGCAACGCTTCCTCCGGTACTGCCTTTAATTCCTTGTTCCACGCTTCAAACTTGCTGTTTACCAATCGGCGATATGCCTCTATTTCAATGTCATCAATAATAACAGTTTCCAGCATTTTTGATAAAACAACAAAATGCGTATCTTCTTCTGCCAATTCCAACAGTTCGACTCGACTGATACCTGTTACCAATATACGCACTATGCCACCCGGCAGCCTCAAGAGCTGCTTTATTTTAACCAGAGTTCCCACCTTATGCAGTTCATCCAAGTTTGGATCGTCAGTAGAATCGTCACGCTGAGAAACCACCACAAGCATACGGTCATTAGCCATGGCTTCTTCTACTGCTTTTAAAGATTTTTCTCTCCCAATATCCAAATGCGCCACCAAATCGGGAAATACCACCATGCCTCGTAAGGCAACCAAGGGCGTCTTCAAAATATTTTCTCTCATATTTACTCCTACACCGTTATTGATAAAAAGAAACTCATCCCGTCTAGAAATGAGTTTCTTACACCTACATTTTTCTCTTTTGGCGCCGCTTATCCATCTTAAGAATCGGCTCCTCTACACCTCTAACGGCTTCTTTAGTTACTATACAAGTATTCACATCATCTCTGGATGGAACCTCATACATAATTTTTTTGATTACTTTTTCTATAATGGCTCTCAGTCCTCGCGCACCCGTATTACGCGCCAACGCTTCTACAGCAATTTCTTCTAAAGCCTCATCTTCAAAAATAAGGTCTACCCCGTCTAGTGAGAGCATCTTTTCATACTGTTTCACCAATGCATTCTTCGGCTCGGTCAAAATAGAGATTAAACCGTCCTTACTGATCGGATCCAGGGTAACCAAAACCGGCAATCGACCTATAAACTCAGGAATCAACCCGTATTTTAGCAGGTCCTCCGGCAAAATATCCTTTAATATGGCAGAAACATCTTTTTCTTCCTTTTTTTGGATATCCGCACCAAAACCCAATGTTTTTACTGCCGTTCTCTTCGATATTACCTTATCAATGCCGGCAAAAGCACCGCCACAAATGAACAATATATTAGTCGTATCAATCTGCAGCAATTCTTGATGTGGATGTTTGCGCCCTCCCTGAGGAGGCACGGACGCCACCGTTCCTTCTAAAATTTTAAGTAATGCCTGCTGTACACCTTCAC
The DNA here is from genome assembly GCA_041855385.1 of Veillonellaceae bacterium. GTDB lineage: Bacteria > Bacillota > Negativicutes > Veillonellales > Veillonellaceae > JBHAEC01. The sequence continues at coordinate 26,668 of JBHAEC010000104.1, read as the reverse complement.
CGGAAACATCCCTTGTAATGGAAGGATTCTCAGACTTTTTGGCAATTTTATCAATTTCATCAATGTAGATAATGCCTTTTTCTGCCTTTTGGATGTCGTAATCCGCCGCTTGAATAAGCTTAAGCAAAATATTTTCTACATCCTCTCCTACATATCCGGCTTCTGTCAAACTTGTAGCATCTGCCATGGCAAAGGGAACATCCAACAATTTAGCTAATGTTTGAGCCAATAAGGTCTTTCCACTACCTGTAGGACCTACCATAACTATGTTGGATTTTTGTAATTCCACATCATCAATGACATGATCTGTCTGCAGTCTCTTGTAGTGGTTATATACGGCTACAGCCAAAGAGATTTTAGCCTCTTCCTGTCCGATTACGTATTCATCCAGCCTTGCCTTTATTTCCTTAGGAGTAGGTACATAGGAAAGAGAGAACTCCTCCCTTTCCATCTCTATTTGTTCGTCTTCGATAATTCGCAGACACACTTCAATACATTCATCACAAATGAAAACTCCCGGCCCCGCAATGAGCTTAGATACTTCGTCTTCACTGCGCCCACAGAAACTACATCTGCGTTTTTTTATTTCCTTATCCAAGCCTGCCTCCCCTATTTACCTTCTTGGGGTAAACGAATTAGGACTTCATCAATTAAGCCATATTCTTTTGCTGCCATGGCACTCATAAAGTTATCTCGTTCCGTATCTTTTGCCACCACATCAATAGATTGCCCTGTATGACTTGACAAAAGAGAGTTTAACTCTTCCCTCATACGCAAAATTTCTCGGGCATGGATTTCTATTTCTGTTGCCTGCCCTTGCACACCGCCCAGGGGTTGATGAATCATCACTCGTGCATGAGGAAGCGCATATCTCTTGCCCTTTTGACCTGCTGCCAAGAGAACAGCTCCCATACTTGCCGCAGAACCGACACATATGGTGGATACATCGGGCTTAATATACTGCATGGTATCATAAATAGCCATTCCTGCGGTAACTACACCTCCCGGACTGTTAATATACAAGTGAATATCCTTATCCGGGTCTTCTGCCTCCAAAAAGAGCAACTGTGCAATTACAAGATTTGCCATTTCATCATGAATAGGCCCACCCAAAAAAACAATACGATCTTTAAGCAGTCGCGAGTATATATCATAAGATCGCTCGCCTCTACCGCTTTGCTCTACTACTATAGGAATATACATGTATGCTTCACCTCTTGCAGGTGCTACTCATTATTCTGTCGCTTCAGCTTCTTCCTTGGCACCTTTTGCACTGGAAATGATAAGACCCGCCGCTTTTTTGCGCGCCACGCTGTTAACGAGCATCTGCACTCTGCCTTCTTTAACAATAATATCTCTCACTTCTTTAGGGTCTGCCCCGAAGTTTTGAGCCATATGGTAAATCTCAAAATTTAAATCTTCGTTCGCAACCTTGATACCTTCTTTCTCTACAATTGTTTCCAGTACCAAGTCGGCACGAACATTAGCCGCCGCTGTCTGTTTATATTCTGCACGAAGATCTTCTACCTTCTTATTTGCATATTTCAAATAATCTTCAAACTTCATGCCTCGACCTTCCAGATTCATAGCCATTTCCTGAAGCATCTGATCAATGCGTGCCTCTACCATTACTTCCGGAATGTCCACGCTGGCATTATCTACCGCTTTTTGCACCAATGCACCATGATACGCATCTTGTGCACGATGTGCCGCATCTTCTTCCAGCTTCTTTCTTAGATCCGCTGTCATCGCCTCTACAGTTTCGTAAGCGCTGTTTTCTTTTACAAATTCGTCAGTCAACTCAGGAAGTTGTTTGCGTTTCACATCATTTACATGTACCTTGAACTGTGCCGCTTTTCCGGCTAAGTCGGCAACGAAGTAATCTTCCGGGAAGTTCACATTCACTTCTACATCATCACCGGCCTGTGCTCCTATCAATTGTTCTTCAAATCCTGGAATAAAACTCGCAGAACCTATCTGAAGGGGGTAGGATTTTCCTTCTCCTCCGTCAAATGCCTTTCCGTCAACAAACCCGGCGAAGTCGATAACGGCAAAATCGCCATTGGCAATCTTTGTGCCTTCTTCTGCTACTACCATCTCGGCTTTCTGTTCGCGAAGACGTTCTAGCTGTGCCTGTACCTGTTCATCACTTACAACCGCTTCCGGTTTCTCCACTTCAAGGCCTTTATAGTCGCCCAAGGTCACTTCCGGGCGTTTTGTCACAGTAGCTTTAAAAACAAGATCCTGTCCCTCTTCAAACGTTACTTTTTCCACTTCCGGTTCTGTCACGGGAATAATATTCTGCTCTGTGAGAGCTGCATCGTAATATTTATTAACCAGGTAATTATATGCTTCTTCCAAAATGGCTTCTTTTCCATAATTCATTTCAAGAATTTGACGGTTCGCTTTTCCTTTACGGAAACCCGGAATGTTCACCTGGCTTGCGATGCGCTGACAGGATGCATTAATACCCTTTGCTACGTCTGTCGCAGGAACCTCGATGGTCAAGGTAACTTGATGTTGATCTACAGGATTTGCTGTTACTTTCATGAAAATATGTCCTCCCTTTAATGGTTTTCCCATTTAATTTTATCTTTAATGTATAACATTGCATTCTACATAATAACATAAACAACCGAATTTTACAAATAGAATACGAAGGTTCAAAAGAAAAGAAAGTGCAAGTCAAACCTAGTCACATTCGACATTTCGGTTTCGCCTTGCACCTTCTTATATGTTCTTTCTCCGGGCAACAAAGAATAGCTCAAAAACTCCTTCTTCGCCCAGCAAATACATACCTAAATCTACTATTCGGCTGTTTCCTCTGCAATAAGACGCATGATATCTTTACGACTTACCGTTCCTACCACGCGAGAGTCCTTCACGACAGGAACTACTTTCAGATGTTGCTCTACCATAACAGCGGCAATATCTTCCACATCCGTATCAGGCTCTCCGTAAATAACATCCTTGGTCATAAGCTTATCTACAGATGCTGCCAACAACTTTTTGAAGTTATCGTTATACTCTCCGATCCCTGCATAAAATATGCTGGCTCCCAGAATATTAACATAATGAGGAGTATGGGGACGTACTTTCTTGTATAGCAAATCGCCCTCCGTAATGATCCCCATCAACACGCCGTCATTATCTACAACGGGAATGGCCGAGATATCGTGTTTAACAAACAGCATGGCTACCTCATGAATCGTGGCATCCGCATTCACGGTTACGGGATATTTGTTCATAATCTCTTCCAATTTCATAAAAAGACCTCCCATCTATGCTTGGCATTTTTACTTATTCCTGCATTACAAGCAATCGTCGCATACTTTCGTTTACACTAGAACAATTTGACACGGATAAATAAAATTCCTTTTTCCTTACTCAAAACTATTTGAGAAACATATATATACCAAAGGCTGCTAAAAGCAAACCAATTACTATATATACGGAGGATAACGACTTATCTTCCGTCCCTTCCTCCACCATTAAATTATTTTTCTCGTCAAAAACGGGATTCTGCCCTTCCAGGTCGTCGTAATCCGACACATTTTCTACTACCGGCAACCGATTTTTCGCCTTTCTTTCCTCTGCCTCTTGCACTACCTTTGCTTCCAATTGTTGCAAAGTGTATTTTGCCAATTCTTTACGCATAGAATTCATGAGCCCTGACAAAAACACCAATACCTGTTCAATGAGAAGATTAATTTCTGCTCTTTGGCGCAACAAAAAGTTAAAATCCTGCAGCAACCGCTGATATTTATTTTCTTCCGACTCTCCTAATGTCTCCCCTGTCAAATTTCTACCTTCTCTTTGGATGAGTTCATAGACCTGGTACATATACGTGTTGACATCTGTAAATATTTTATTTATCTGCGTATTCTGACTCGCCACTTCGTGTTCCATGTGGGAAACATCCTGTCCGCCTTTTCTTATTGTGTCAATCGTTCCGAGCTGATGCCGAAGAGAGTATAGCATAGATGTCAGTATTTCCGTCATTTGATGCATGTCTTCCATGATGGAATCGTAAATCTGTTTTCGTACAGCTTTTGGAACGATATTTGACGGATATACATATACTTTACCCTTTCTGGCGAACACTTTTTTCTTTCGACCTCTTTTTATAGGAAATCGCTGAATTACGCCTTGTTTATGTCCCCGAATACCGGCCAACGGAGAGGCCTCTTCAACAATAGCCTTTCCCCAGTTCGCATATACACTTTCATGTATTTCATCTAACGTTTTCTTCATGGATGCCAAATCATCTATGGCCTCTGCAATTTGCTCTCGATGAAAGTCTGTAAACGCTTTTCTTTCCTCCCCTTCGGTAAGGCCAAGAGGAATATTAACATTGCTTCCCTGTCCGACAAAATATTTTAATCCCTTTTGCCCAACCATCTCCTCTTTCGCTTCTCTTTTGTCCGCTATCACCACATGTTCATCTTTCATAGTACCCCCGTCTACCAATGATATGGTTCCTTTCTGTTTATTTTAAAGCTGCGATAAATCTGCTCTACCAAAAGCAGGCGAATCATTTGGTGTGTAAATGTCATGGCCCCAAAGGAAAGCAAAAAGTCAGCCCGATCTCTAAGTTCATCGGATATACCGAAGGCTCCGCCAATAACAAAAGCCAAGTCGCTCTTTCCCTGAAGAGCACATTCCGCCACTTTACCTGCAAGCTCTTCCGAAGAACACATCTTTCCATGTAAGTCCAGTAGCACCAACCATTCTTTTTCTTTGATCTGCTTTAGAAGTCTCTGCCCTTCCTGCCATACTATTTGTTGGCGTTCCGCCTCTCCTATTTTTTCCTTCGCCTTCTCCTCCGGCAACTCTATAATCTTCACCTGCGCATAGGGCTTAAGGCGCTTTAAAAACTCCTCTACGCCTTCCCTCAAGTACGGTTCTTTAAGTTTCCCTATAGCATAAATCGTTATCTTCATCCATTATTCTCCGGCATCACCGCTAAAGTTAATATTACTTCTCGCCTCGTCCCATTTCTTTCATAAACAATCGTCATCTTTTCCCCCGGATGATGGGAATCAATAGCCGACTTAAAGTCCACAAGGCTTGTTATGGTTTTGCCATCTACAGATATAATAACGTCCCCTTCTTCAAATCCGGCTTTTTCTGCCGGTGAGTTCCCCGCTATTTTTAAGACTGTCAGCCCCTCATTGCTCGCCTCATATCCGTATTGAGCAGCCGTCTGCTTATCTACTGTCCACATACCCACATAGGCTCTTACCACTTTTCCGTTGTCAATAAGGCTTTTTAAAATAGGTCTTGCTTGGTTAATAGGTATAGCAAACCCTATTCCTTCAATACCTTCATGGGCAATCTTGGCGCTGTTAATGCCGATAACCCGTCCCTCCGCATTTACCAAAGCTCCTCCGGAATTGCCCGGATTGATGGCCGCATCTGTTTGAAGGAGAGGGAACCTCTGCTCTTGTCCGTTAAGAGTACGACTAACAGCACTGATCACCCCTGCCGTAACGGATCCTTGAAACTCTAGCCCCAGAGGATTGCCAATCGCAATGGCCGGCTCTCCGATTTGAAGCTCATCGGAGTTGCCGAAAACGGCTACGGGAAGACCTGTTTTGTCAACTTTTACCACCGCCAAGTCCGTCTGCGCATCCCGACCGATAACACGCCCTGCCAAAGTGCTGCCATCCATTAGAGTTACTGCCACCTCATCTCCGGTAGCACCCTCAACCACGTGATTATTTGTAACAATATATCCTCGTTCATCAAAGATTACACCTGAACCAAGCCCTTCGGAAACCAATACTTTGCGATTAAAAATATCCCGATTGTATACTTTTGCCGTGATTCCCACTACTGCCGGCGCTACTTGCTTTACCGCCTGCACGATGGGCGTATTTCTGGCCTGAGAAATATCGGTATCCCCCACTTGAGGGGGCTTCAAATTCGGCAACGTCCCCGAAAGGACGGGAAGGTCCGCCATCTTGTTACTATCACTGTATTCTTTAAACCAATAACCACAAATTATGCCTACCAATATCAGTATGGTTCCAATCAACCCACCAATAATAACCTTCGTTTTTTGTTCCATACTATACTCCTTTACTGCTCATAGATATGCAAGTATACGGACTGCCATGTCGTAAAATCACATCTTTTCCAACTTCTATATCACTTCTTCGCAATATCTCCGTTACTGTCATTTCTACAAGACTTTCCGTATTGTTCTGTTCGGATCGATGAGCAAGTACCACCTGCATGTTTGGGGCACGCCGCATCGTTAAAATTGTCCTTGCCGTATCATCATTATTTAAATGCCCTTTTGGTCCACTGACCCTTTTCTTTAAAATGGGCGGATAGTTTCCCCTCAGCAACATATCTAAATCGTGATTAGCCTCCAGTACAAGCATGGTACTTTCATCCAGATGCCCTAAAATCTCATCATCTATATGACCCGTGTCTGTCATAAAAGACACCTTTTCACTTCCGCCAAAACAAGAAAACCCAACCGGACTCACCGCATCATGGTGAATATCAAAGGATTCTATATTGAGCTCTCCGATGTCTAAAATATGTCTCGTGAGAGGGAAGAGATGTTTGCGAAACGGACTTATTTTCTCTCCCATAGCCTTCCATGTTTTCTCTTTACAGTATACCGGCAACCTATATTGCTTTAGCAATTGCGCCAACCCCGACACATGATCTGAATGTTCATGCGTGATCAATATACCGGATACTTCTTCCGGTCTCTTGCCGATGTGTTTTAACCCCTCCGTAATTCGACGGGCGCTGATTCCCACATCTATAATAATTGTCGTGTTCCGATAGCATACGAGAGCAGAATTCCCCTTGCTGCCACTCGCCAAAACATGGACTGACAAGGTATTTTCAACTTGCTTATCCATTCCCTATAAATCCTTCCCCTCTGTCTTTTTATTTAAGCTACCGCTGGTAAATCCGGCTAAATCGAGCGTTATATATATAAATCCCAACTTTTTTAATTTCCTAATTATCGCCGCTATCTTTTTCTCATCATTTATAAAAGAAAAGTGATGAGGGTCAATCTCAATCCTCGCGATATCTCCATGATCGCGAAGGCGAACATTGCCATCAAAGAGTTGAGCCAAAAACCGCTCCCCCTTTTCAATGCGAATCAATTTTTGACTGTCTATCGTTTCGCCATAAGGAATGCGAGTCGCCAAACACGGCTTACTCGGTTTACGAGCTGTCGAAAGGTTTAAAACCGCCGAAAGATCCCTAATTTCCGCCTTTTTAAATCCCAGCGCCCTCAGAGGGCTGATAACATATTGACTGAGCTCTTCAACCGCCTTCATTCCCGGTCTGTATTCGGCTTCATCATCTTTATTGGTACCATCCAATATATACCGTATACCCTCTTTTTCCATGAGAGAAACGAGACGTTCATATCGATTTTTCTTGCAGTAATAACACCGCTTCTCATCGTTCTTTTTAAACGATTCTTGTCCCAAATCGTCTATATAAAGCACTTTTTGAGATATCCCTATTTCTGACGCTACCTCTTTTGCCTCTTCCAATTCCTCTTTGGACAAAACAGGAGAGTCAATAGTTATCGCTACAGCCTTTTTCCCCAAAACATCATAAGCTACGGCTGCCAAGAAACTGCTGTCTACGCCTCCCGAAAAAGCAATCCCTACCGATTCCAACGGCTTAATAAATTTCCGCAACTCCTCGATTCGATCTCGCTTTTTTCGGCCATTTGTTGATTGCTCAGTTGTATCTCCTTTTCCTCTTTCCATTTAGTTCCTCAGCTCTTTTCCGCTTCTTGTTCAAGCAACATTTGGAAAAATCCTGCGTTACTTTTTAAATCTCCGCTTCGGCGAAACATATCTCCACCAACTAAAAACATGACATCTCTACCGTAAATCTTAATGAGTTCCGGAATCCTAGTCTCCGTAATGCCTCCTCCCGGTGAAGGACAGGTCTTTTTCCACTCGTATGACGGGGAAATCATTTCATCGATTACTTTTCTACACAACTCCGCGGAGAAGGTAAATCGTCCCCCATAACTTACAAAAATGCTCATATCGGCACCACAGAATCTATTTAGAAAGCCAAACCATACCGGCGCTTCTATGCCACTGATACCGGGCATCAAAAATCCTCCCGAAAAACTGGGATGGCTGATAATCGGAAGCCCTAAATTATCGTCTTTTGCCAACGCTGCCAAACGATCAAACCCTATAAGCCCCGGAGCAACCATAATTGCGGTAGCCCCAAGTTCCTTTGCTCTATAGGCACGCTCTGTTACAAAAGCATTGTCTCCCGTAATATTAGCGGCGTAAATTACATTCTTGCCCGTCTTGGCATTGGCGTCTCTGACAGCAGCAGCACAACGTGCTACACGCTCTTCAAAAGGAGAAAAACACTGATTAACCAATCCATGGTCATCCTTAATGACGTCTGCTCCTCCCATAGCATAGGCAGAGCACATAGATGCCAGTTCCTGTGTCGTTAACCCCATCGGTTTAATAACGGCTTGAAGCATTGCTCTCTTAGGTACGCCGAGCAACTCCCTCATACCGGTAAGCCCGAATCGTGGTCCCTTAGCCATTTTCTTCAAGCTTTCCGAAAGCTTAATCTTCTTTACCCAAAAACCGGGGTGGAGCGAGGAATTACCGAAAACGACGTTAAGAAACTGTGTTATCTCCATAGACGCCAATTCGGACAAATAAGAAATATCCGCCTCAAACAGCCCGTTTACTTCTTCCAAGCGCTCCAAGCGTCCCACTACTTCATTTTTTATCCAATCTTTTTCTATAAACTCATAAGGAAATTCTACGGTCTGCTCAAGCTGTACTCCCCATATCATTTCCTTGGCTTCCTCATAGGTGTTTGCCTTAATTCCATACGTAACCACAAAACGGTCTTTTGCGATCCTCGTATCGGATTCAAAATCTATTGCATTATCAGGTGTAGTTCGCATATATGTATCCCTTCTTTTGTCTTTATCACCTGTCTTTCATTATACTATACTCCCGTCAAAAATCCACTCTTTACCCTCTATAGCCCCACCTTTTTTGTCTCCCTTTCGGGATAAAGACAGAGCTTCTCTCATGTATTTTGTATTCTTTTCCTCTTCTTTTAGCTTACTAAAGAACAAACCGCATCAATACGCTCTTTCTTTCTATGGGCATTCATTTACTTTAAAAGCCCAAACATTTGAAAGATAAGTCCTATTCTGCTATGATGATATGGAAACGACAATTACTCAGTAATCTCATGCTGAGAGAAGAGGATGGTGTAGTTATGAACTGGAATGAACGAATTTCTCCAACAATCAAGGCGGTTCCCCCTTCCGGAATTCGCAAATTCTTTGATTTAGCAAACTCTATGGAAGGGGTTTTGTCTCTAAGTGTGGGCGAACCGGACTTTGCTCCCCCGAAAAAAGTATTGGATGCATGTATAGAGGGGTATAAGCGTGAAGACACCTCCTATACCAGTAATGCGGGTACTTTAGAGCTTCGCCAAGAAATAGCAAAACTATTTTCTACCCGTTATGGTGTTGACTATGATCCAAAGTCTGAAATTATGGTGACCATCGGCGTCAGCGAAGGAATTGATGTCGTATTACGTGCCTTTTTAAATGCGGGAGATGAAGTGTTAATCCCTGATCCTGCCTATGTAGCGTATCCGGCAGCCGTTCAGATTAATGGCGGAGTGCCCGTTCTTGTTCCCACCTATGCCAAAGATGATTTTAAACTCACCGTTGAAGCAATGGAATCCTTAGTTACCCCTAAAACAAAGGCTATTTTGTTAGGCTATCCTAACAATCCGACAGGAGCAACTATGGACCGTGAAGCATTGTCCAAAGTAGCAGACTTCGCCATTAAGCATGACCTTATTGTTATTTCTGATGAAATATACTGCGAACTAACCTATGAAGGAGAACATACCTGTGTGGCTTCTTTACCAAATATGAAGGAGCGTACCGTTGTTCTTAACGGATTCTCAAAAGCTTACGCTATGACGGGCCTTCGTATCGGTTATGTTTGTGCACCAGCCGAACTGCTGGCTGCAGCTCTTAAAATTCATCAATATGGTATTTTAGCCGCTCCTACAAATTCTCAACTTGGCGCGCTTACTGCTCTTCGGGAGTGCGATGATGATGTTCACGCCATGTTTGAAGAATACAAAGCACGCCGTGAAATGATTGCGGAAGGTTTCCGAAAAATGGGACTTCCCTTTTCTATGCCTAATGGTGCCTTCTACATTTTCCCTGACATCTCTTCTACCGGACTGAGTTCTGAAGAGTTTGCCGAAACTTTGCTTCTCACGGAAAAAGTAGCCGTTGTACCCGGAACCGCCTTTGGTCCTGCCGGTAGCGGATTTGTGCGCATCTCCTACGCATCATCCAGAGAAACGATCAAGGAAGCTCTTGTTCGCATTGAACGCTTTATTAACTCCTTAAAATAAGTCTTTGTTTAAAACAAAAACAAACCCTTATTTAAGACGGTCAAATACCAAAATAAAAATGCACCTAAGTGCCTAAGCACTTAGGTGCATTTGTTGTTTTCTTTTAAGCTTCAGCCAACGCTTTTCCGAGCTCTTCGCAAGCAGTTATCGTTGCATCATCCGGATAGCCTAAATAAATAACGGGATCAGCCACTACCGTACCTCCGGCCGCAACAATACGCGATGCCCACTCTTCACACCAAGTACCGCCCCAACCATAAGAACCGAAAATAACCAATTTTTTCCCACTAAGCTTCCCTTCAAGTTCGGTAAAAAACGGTTCGAACTCTGTCTCTTCCAGCTGTTCCGCGCCCATATCTGCACAGCCTAAAGCCAGCTTGTCCATTTGAGCCGCCTCTTCTGCCGTAATCTCAGATACCTGCTTGAACATGACCTCCTGTCCTGCCGCTTCCAATCCTTTCGCTACAGCTTGTGCCATAGCCTCCGTATTCCCCGTACCGGACCAATAAATAACGCCTATCATGATAAAAATGCCTCCTCTTTACGCTGTATGTTTTATTAGTTCTCTTAACGTCTTTCCCTCCGCCAGAGCAATTTGACACTCTCTTCGACAAAGAGAATAACGATGAAACATCTTTTTTGCAAACGCTACGCTGCTATAAACCTTCCATTCTCCGCTCAGTAAGTAATTGGCACCCCTATGAGCAATAAATCCTTCCACATCCGCTAGTGGATATCCGAGGAATAATCCTATTTCATGAGGAAATGAACAGTCTTTTTGTAAACGTTCCGCCAATCTTTTAAGCATTTCTTGCAAACTCGATTGTTTATCATATCCGTAAGCTTGCAAAAAAGCCTGGTTTTTAGGCAATCGCAAATATGCTTCCAAACTCCTTTTCCTGTATACCAAGAGAAGTCGTCTCTTCTTGCAATCACACAAGGAATAAAAATATAATCCCCACTTATTATACATCGCATTATAGGTATCTACGGGTTCAACCAAGGATCCGCTAATCGCCTGCAAAGCCACTAAATTAGATACTTTGATCCCTTTTACAGCAGGCGCACAGTGATATGCGATAATGGAATCTATGAAATCAGTCATAAAAATACCTACTCTCTTTTTATTGGGAAACACTTATTCCCTTACTATGCCTTTACAGGCTCACCATCGCTTATGTACGTTGAAAGAATGTTCTTCAATGCACAAGAGCTACTGCTATGAGAGCGTGCAATGATTGTATTTTTTCGATTTGCTTCTTTTACGGCACAGTGTACCATCTGATGCGATACCGTACTCGTAAACAATACCACTAAATCGGGATCACCAATCTTTCCCTTAAAATCACTAGGAACTTGCGTAAAAACTTTTGCCTTACAGGAAAACTGTTTGCAAATGTTTTTATACTGGCAAACCATACGATCATTGCCTCCGACAATGACAATATGTTTCATTTTGCAATCTCCTTTTTAATATCCAAACTCCTTGGCCAAGGTATATGGTATCTGTAATTAATATACTAAAACAGGATTGTATATGTCAATATTTATTGATAATATTTATCATTTTCGATATAGTTCCTATCGATTTAGTAGGAATTTTATTTTTACTCATTATTATGTACAAACATGGATTAACTTTTTATAACATTTTCTCTATGGAGCAATAAAAAACAGGGCGGTCCGTCCCATTAGACTAAACCGCCCCTGCTAATTAATCACCAAACAACTTCTTTCCCTATTCCTTTTCTATACCTTATCTACCGATTCTATCTAAAATCGGAGACAATAAAGGCCATAGCACATCTTCATCGGCTTCATTAAAAGAGATTCCTATAAAAGAAGGCCCTCTGTACTTATCATTATACAAAGACACATAAATTACGTCCTTATACGCTATAGCTTTTCCCATAAAGATTGCGCTCATTTTTCCTTGAAAGGTATTCCCCCTCTTATCTTTGCTTAGTTCCTTTTCCAAAAGGATAGGAGAAAACTCTCCCGATGCAAATTTAACATTAAGCGCCGATACCAGCTTTTTGATTTCTTCTTCTCCTGTTTTCACCGTTTGGGAACTTTCACTGCCACTTCGTTTAAAAAAGCTGTTTTTGTTTAAAGACGGGGTCACCGGCACAGACATTCCCAAAATTTTCATCTGTGCTACCGTGCTTAACGTTCCTTGTACAGCCAGGGCATAGCGATAATCTTCATCCTTCTTGTAGCGAATTTGATACACTTTTGGATTCATTACACCATAAGATTCCATAGCCGTTTTCAAATCCGTTGCACTTCCGGATAATAAAGTTTTTTGTGCCCCTTCCTGTACAGTAAGCAAAGGGGACAATCCGTTTATTTTCAATCCCTCATTATTGCCTGCCGCCCATGCGGGAATGGATAGAAATAAGGTACACATAACCGTTAAAAAGGCCAATTTTTTAATATACTTCACGATTAGCCTCCTTTCGAGACAAACATATCCATATTAAGGCTGCGATGTTTCCTGTTTCTGCATCTTCGCCCATGTATCACGAAGTCCTACGATACGATTCACCACCAATCGGTCCTTCGTCGTATCCTGATCAATAACAAAGAAACCCTGTCTTAAAAACTGAAATCTATCCCCCACACTTGCCTTACGCAATGCCGGCTCAGCTTTACCATTACATATCACCAAGGATCGAGGATTAACCTTTGATAAGAAATCTTTATCAGACAGATCTTCGTCTCCTTCCTCAGTCAATAAATAATCATAAAGGCGACACTCAACATCTTCCGACTCTTTGGCAGACACCCAATGCAGTACACCTTTTACTTTCTTTTGACAACCGCTTCCGCTTTTGCTTTCGGGATCATAGGTACAGTGGAGTTCAACGATATTTCCGTTTCCATCTTTTATCACTTCGTTACATTGGATAATATACGCATTCTTCAAACGTACCTCTTTTCCCGGGGCCAAACGGAAAAACTTTTTAACCGGTTCTTCCATAAAGTCGCTTCGCTCAATATAAAGCTCTCGACTAAATGGAATCTCCCTGGTTCCCATAGATTCGTTTTCCTGATTGTTTTCAGCAACAAGCCACTCAACTTGCCCCTCCGGATAGTTGGTAAGCACCACTTTAATCGGATCGAGCACTACCATATAGCGCGGCGCCTTTAACTTTAAATCTTCACGAATACAAAATTCCAACAAAGCTACATCTACCACACTATTACTCTTAGCCACGCCTATACGACTGCAAAAATCTCTAATGGCCTCCGGGGTGTATCCACGACGGCGAATACCGGAAATCGTAGGCATGCGAGGATCATCCCAACCGCTCACCAAGTTTTTCTCTACCAACTGGCGCAGTTTTCTTTTACTCATGATGGTATTTGTAATATTTAGCCTAGCAAACTCAATCTGTTGTGGAAGTTCCGTATCTTCCCACTCTTCCAATACCCAATTGTACAAGGGGCGTCGCTCTTCAAACTCCAGAGTACAAATCGAATGAGTAATTCGTTCGATTGCATCACTTATGGGATGCGCATAGTCATAAAGAGGATAAATACACCATGTATTTCCCGTCCGATGATGATCCGTATGCATAATTCTATAAAGCACAGGATCCCTCATAACAATATTGGGCGCTGCCATATCAATCTTGGCACGGAGCACTTTTTCTCCATCCTTGTATTTTCCGGCCTTCATCTCTTCAAAAAGTGCCAAATTCTCTTCTACCGACCTATTGCGCCACGGACTATCCACGCCGGGTGTCGTAAAATCGCCGCGTGTACTTTTTATTTCCTCCGCCGTCTGATCGTCTACATACGCTTTTCCTTTACGAATGAGTACCTTTGCATATTCATAAAGCTTGTCGAAATAGTCCGAAGCATAATATTTGCGATCATCCCAAGTAAACCCCAACCATTTAACATCCTCTTGAATAGAATCCACGTATTCCGTTTCTTCTTTTGTAGGATTCGTATCGTCAAAGCGAAGATTCGTAAGCCCTCCGTATTGCTCTCCAATGCCGAAGTTCAGGCAAATAGACTTTGCATGACCAATATGCAAATATCCGTTCGGTTCCGGAGGAAAGCGAGTATGAACTCTTTTTTTGTATTTTCCTGTTTTATTGTCATCATTAATGATGGCTTCGATAAAATTAGTGCTCTCTACTGATTCCACGTCATTTCATCCTTTCCTATATGGATTTATTTGTAGTTTACTTCTTGATTAACACAAGTTTCAAGAGGCTTTTTCCGCGTTCCGTTGATAAGATTGTTCGCCGTTTGTATAGCCTGGTCTCGGCGACAACGATCCGTATAGGAAGCAATATGCGGAGTAATAAGACATTTTCCTGTTTTTACCAGCGGATGGTCATTTCCCATCGGCTCCGGATCCGTCACGTCCACAGCCGCATAGGAAATTTCCCCTTCCTCCAAGGCTTTAACCAATGCATCGGTATCCACAATCTTCCCTCGTCCCACATTGACGAAGATTGCGGAGTTTTTCATTTTCTTAAATTCCTTCTCTCCGATCATATGGTATGTTTCTTCTGTTAAAGGAGCCATTACAAGAACAACATCGCTCTTCTCCAAAAGCTCGTCCAAGGACACATAGGTAGCCATGAGCAATTTATCGTCGCTTCGTTGACGACGATTATGGTAGATAACAGTCATGCCGAAAGCCCTGGCACGACGGGAAATAGATACACCGATATTTCCCATGCCGATGATGCCGATTGTAGATTTACTTAAATCTACACCTTTAATAGGGGCAGGGCGATTCACCCATTCTCCGGACTTCACAAAATCGAAAAGTTCTACAATACGGCGAGCCGCACAGGCCACCAAGGTAAAAGCAAGTTCCGCTACCGTCTCTACCAATACGAGGGGCGTATTTCCATAGGGAATCCCACGCTCCGTCAAATCTTCAATTACCACATTGTCATAACCTACCGAAGCTTGTGCTACTACTTTCAATTTTGTCGCATTAGCCAATAAATCGGCATCTATTCGGAAGTTGCCCATGCTCCACAATCCGTCTGCATCCACCAACCATTCTTTCAGCGTTTCTCTCGGCATCGGTGTCTTTTCAGTCCACTGTCGAACTTCACAATGTTCGCTCAAATACGCAATTGCATCCTTGCGAACCAAACCGGGTACTACTACAACAGGTTTTCCCATTATATTCACTCCTTTATATTAGGTGAATTCCACTACTATAACATTGTTTACATACGAAAATTATATCCTACTTTCCCCCTCTTCTCAAGTAAGAGAAGTGCAAGGGCTTCTTTCTTACAACCTTATCCATAAATTTCTTGTACATTATTCCTTACTTGCCTTACAATGTACATAAGAGCAACATTAAAAAGAAAGGAAGATTTCTATGAAACTGGCACGATTTACTTATAAAGGAGAAGAAGATTGGGGTATTGTCAACGAAAAGGAACAAACCATCCTTAGTTCCCTTGCCTTAGAGGAAGCTTATTTTTGCGAGCTTCCCAAAACTATAGTCGAGCTTATCCAACAAGGTGAAGAAGGACTGTTACTCTTATCCACGACATTAACCAAGCATGCAGAAGATCCGATAGCCGAAACATATAGTCTTAGTGAAGTGACCTTACTTGCACCTTTGATTCCGCAAAAAAATATATTCTGTGTCGGAAAAAATTACAGCGCCCATGTCCGTGAATTTGAAGAAAATAAAGATGCACCTCTTCCGGAATATCCCATCCTTTTTTCAAAACCCCCTACTTCCATTATCGGTCCCGGTGAAGCCATCAATCTTCACCCCGAGGTTACCGAACAGGTGGACTACGAAGGTGAATTAGCCATCATCATCGGTCAAAGGGGATCCTCAATAGCCGAGGAAAAAGCCTATGAGTATGTATTTGGTTATACCATAATAAACGATGTAACTGCCAGAGATTTACAGAAGAAACATGTACAATGGCTTTTAGGCAAGGGTCTTGACACGTTTTGTCCCATGGGACCTTACATCCATATCAGCAATCATAAGCCTTACAGCTTTACTCTTCACACCCATGTAAATGGGGAGTTGAGGCAAGAAGGACACTCCGATGAATTGCTATTTTCCATCCCCTCCCTTATCGCGACTATAAGCCGAGGATTAACCTTGGAACCGGGAGATATTATTGCCACAGGAACCCCTTACGGCGTTGGCATGGGCTTTAAACCTCCTCGTTTTCTAAAATCCGGAGATACCGTATCCATTACCGTGGATACCATCGGCACTTTAACAAATACCGTAAAATAATTTCCCTGTTTTATGTCAAACAAAAGGCTGTACCCTATGAATAATTTATTCACCGGGGTACAGCCTTTTGTTTTTCTTCCTAACTCTCCTTGATCTATCACAAAGACCACTTCACATTAGAGCAGTAATTTTCGAAGATCCGTCACATTTTCCACTATATATTCCACCTCAAGCTCCTGCAAAAGAGGCAAGATTTTTTTACCCGTCAGTCCGGTAAGCGTGGCTATCATAGTTGCTCCCATACTTTTTGCCGCCAGTACATCAGCGATCGAATCTCCCACCACATACACGGTATCCCGAAAGTCGATTACTTCTGAAGGCCGTTTCACATAGTCATCATATAACTCCCTATTTACTCCACCATAGGAAGCCAGATATGTAAAAGGGTGCGGCTTATCCAGCATTGTTCCATACATTCCGGATGCTTCCAAGGCCTCATCCGACGTGGCTCGGTAAAGCTCGGGAAACTCTTCCCATATTCCCAACTCTTCCAAAGGGATTTGTGCATCCTTCCGACAACGCCCTGTAGCAATGCCAATTTTATATCCCGCTCTTTTTAAATCCTTTAGCAAATCTCTCAGATCTTCTGCCGGTGCCAAGGGAATTTCTTTATGTAGGAAGCCTTCTTTGCCAATCGATTGATCTCCGAAATACCATTCGTTATATAGGGCGGAATGAAGTTTCCACATGGCCCCCCCTAAGGCCAACCCTTCCGCCTTTTGGCCAACTATTTCTTCAACGGCCTTAACAATGGCTTCAAAGAGCTCTTCCTTTTTAGCTTTAATCGGAACTATCGATCGAAGCCACATAAAAATTTCTTCCGGCTTAGGTTGTACCAACCCTTTACAAGCTTTACCCCACTTTTTAACTACATCTCTTGTAATGACAGAGTAAGAAGAGCTAATCGGTTTTCTTTGTTTCCACAATAGAGCCAACATCCCCAAAAGATAAGCATGTACCATATCCCAATTGGAATTAATCCCATGTTCTTTTATCCATTCAAAAATGGCGTCATCCATCCACTGATGCGCTCGAAGCTCCTCTATGCGACTATCGGAGGGAGAAAAATCTACTTTATCTCCCTCCAGATGCATCCAATCTTCCCCATAGCACCACTCCCACACCGTTAGCGCCGATGTATCAAAACATCGTTCCTCACTTAACAATACTCCGTCAATATCGAATAACACATGCTTCATGTAAGCCTCCCATGCCATTCACTTATTACTACGATTGCCAACTTTCACAATTTGCTGCTTATCTTCTTTTTTTAACCGAAAAAAAGTATACAAACGCTCCGCTACTTTTTGATTCATCCCTTCCAAAGAGGCCAGTTCTTCAATTGAAGCGTTTTTCATGTCTTCCAGCGACGCATAAGTTTGCCATAAAATTTTTCGCCTCTTAGGACCAACGCCTTCAATATGCTCTAAAATGGATTCCATATTTCTCTTCCCTCGAAGGGAACGGTGATAGGTGATGGCAAAGCGATGTGCCTCATCTCTAATCTGTTGCAACAACTGTAATTCCGGCGAATGATGCTCTAAAAGGATGCTTTCTTGCCGCCCTTCTACAAAAACTTCCTCCAGTCGCTTTGCCAAAGAGATAACCGGAACATCGGTTACTCCGGCTTCTCGAATAATCGGTAGTGCTGCTTGGAGCTGCCCTTTTCCACCATCAATAATAATTAAATCCGGCATGGGCCAATCTCTTTTTTTACCATAACGGCGTTCCATGATTTCAGCCATTGACTTAAAGTCATCCGGTTTACCCTGTACCGTCTTTAGTTTAAATCGCCGATATTCCTTTTTTGCCGCCTTTCCACCCTTAAAAACTACCATGGAAGCAACTGTTTCACTACCCTGCATATGAGAAATATCAAAGCACTCCATGCGGTCCGGAAGTCTTGGTAAATCAAGAACTTCCGCCAGTTTTTCCACAGCACCACTCGCCTTATCAACCTGATGTTGCCATTGCCTTTTCCTGTCTTCTAAGAAGGTCTGTGCATTTTCCTGAGCCATAAGAAGTAAATTTTTCTTATATCCTCGTTGGGGAACTTGAATGGCCACTTTGCTTCCCCTCACAGATGTAAGCCATTCCTCCATGAGTGCAAATTCTTCGCTATATATGGGCACCAAAACTTCTTTAGGAGCAAAATCGGCAATACTGTAGTACTGTTTTAGCAGCTCCGTCATCACTTGAATCGCCCCCTCTTGCTCTACTTGAGCAAAAAAGTTCTCGCGTCCCACAAGATGCCCATTTCGTATAAAGAAAATCTGCAAACACGCAAGGCGTTTATCTATGGCAAGACCCACAACGTCCAGCTCCCCTTTGTGTGTCGCAATGTACTGCTTTTCCTGAAGCTTTTCCACATGGCGGATTCGGTCTCTAAGTTCCATGGCCTTTTCAAACTGCAACATCTCAGAAGCCTCTTCCATTTCCCGCTTCCACCCTTCAACCAAGGTGGTGGAGCGCCCTTCTAAAAGATCCAGAACCGCATCTATGTGCTTTTTATAATCTTCCTTTTTCACATATCCCATACAAGGTGCTTCACAATGACTCATATGATATTGCAAACAAGGTCTTTCCACTCTCATACTCTTGCAATTCCGAATCGGAAAAATCTGATGCAATACTTTTAAAGTGGAATGGACGGCTCCCACATCCGTAAAGGGGCCAAAATACTTTGCCTTATCCGACTCTCTCTTTCTTGTCATAAAAAGCCGAGGAAATTCTTCTTGAACCGTTACCTTAATATATGGATAGGTCTTATCGTCGCGAAGTAAGATATTATACTTTGGATGATGTTGCTTAATCAAAGTACATTCCAGCAAAAGTGCTTCCATTTCCGTTTTTGTTTGAATTACTTCTACATCTTTGGCCACCCGCATCATAGCCTCTACTTTGGGTGATCGATTGCTGTCCTTTCGTATATAGGAACGTACGCGGCTGCGAAGATTCACGGCCTTACCTACGTAAATGATGCGTTTATACTCATCGTGCCACAAATAAACACCCGGGCCGGTTGACATAGCGCTTATTTTTGTAAGAACCTCTTCGCCCACCATACGCCTACCTCCTTTTCTCCTGTTTCATGAACGCTTTCGTCTTATTAAGAACAGGTTTTAAAAACTGCCCTGTAAAAGATTCCTTCACCTTACAAACCTCTTCCGGACTCCCCACGGCAACAATAGTTCCTCCCTTACTTCCGCCTTCCGGTCCCAAATCGATAATATGATCCGCCACCTTTATCACATCTAAATTGTGTTCAATAACAACTACAGTATCCCCTGCATCTACCAGTTCCTGAAGAACGTCCAACAGTTTGTGGATATCCGCTACATGAAGTCCCGTTGTCGGCTCATCCAATATATACAGTGTTTTTCCCGTACTGCGCTTTGCCAGTTCCGTAGCCAATTTTACGCGCTGTGCCTCTCCGCCGGACAAGGTCGTAGCGGGCTGACCCAAGCGAATATAGCCGAGTCCCACCCTTTGCAAGGTAACAAGTTTTCGGTGAATCTTAGGAATGGCTTTGAAAAACTCCACCGCTTCATCCACAACCATATCAAGAACATCCGAAATAGATTTTCCCTTGTATTTCACTTCCAGTGTTTCCCGATTATATCTCGCCCCTTTACATACCTCACAAGGAACATACACATCGGGAAGAAAATGCATCTCTATTTTTATAATACCGTCTCCACGACAAGCCTCACAGCGTCCGCCTTTTACATTAAAGCTAAAACGTCCTTGCTTATAGCCGCGCATTTTTGCTTCCGGCACCTGGCTATATAGTTCTCGAATAAAGTCAAACACCCCTGTGTAAGTAGCGGGATTGGAACGCGGCGTTCGACCAATAGGAGATTGGTCTATATCTATAATCTTATCCACTAAATCGGCACCTTTAATCTCCTTATGCTTGCCGACCCTATGAAATGATTTATATAGTTTGTTCGCCAGTGCCTTATAGAGAATTTCATTCACCAAAGTGGATTTTCCTGATCCGCTCACTCCTGTAACTACAGTAAATAAACCGATGGGAAATCGAACCTTGATGCGTTTTAAATTGTTCTCTTCCGCACCATAAACTTCAAGGTATCCTTTCTCCGCCTTTCTCCGGCTAAGCGGTAAGGGAATATATTTTTGTCCACTCAAATACTGACCCGTAATAGACTCCTCACAATTCATCACATCCTGAGCTGTCCCTTCCGCGATAATTCGCCCCCCCTTTTCGCCGGCACCGGGGCCAATATCTACAATGTGATCGGCTGCCAACATAGTATCTTCATCATGTTCAACAACCAAAAGTGTATTTCCCAAATCCCGCAGCCCCTCCAATGTGGAAAGCAAACGATTGTTATCTCTTTGATGAAGCCCGATAGATGGTTCGTCCAAAATATATAGTACACCTACCAAGCCCGAGCCAATTTGCGTAGCCAACCTGATACGCTGTGCCTCTCCACCGGAGAGAGACCCTGCATTTCGGTTTAATGTCAGATACTCCAATCCTACATTATTTAAAAATCCCAACCGAGCTTTGATTTCCTTTAAAATCTGATTCCCGATAAACTGTTCACGCTCCGATAACACCAGCTCATCAAAAAAATGTAATGCTTCACCGATCGTTAAACAAGTAAGCTCGTGAATATTCAGATCTCCCACTCGGATAGCAAGACTCTCCGGCCTCAGTCTCGTGCCGTGACAGCTCGTACAAGGCTTAATAGACATGTATTTTTCAAATTCTTCTCTCATGCTGTCCGAACTCGCTTCACTGTGTCGTCGTTTCACCATGGGTAAAATGCCTTCAAATTCGGTAGTAAAGGATTTTCGTTCCCCCCTCATATTTTCATATACAAAGGTAACTTTTTCACTACTCCCTTCCATAATAGCCTTTTTCAAGGATTCCGGCAGTTCAGAGAAAGAGTTGTTTACATCGTATCCATGAGCTATGAGCAATGCTTCCAGCTGCCTCATAAACCAAGCATTGGGATTATTGCTTAACGGCTGTACAGCCCCGTCCGCAAAAGACATAGTCGGTTCCGGTATGACGAAGCTCTCGTCTACTTCCATCGTAGCTCCCAGCCCTGCACAAGATGAGCAGGCACCAAAGGGACTATTAAAGGAGAACATACGAGGTTCAATTTCCGGAAGGGATATATGGCAATCGCTACAGGAAAAATGTTGACTAAAAGTGTGTTCCGGTCCGTCTACTTCCGAAACAACCACCAATCCGTCCCCCCATTTTGCCGCTGTTTCAAGAGAATCTGTCAGACGTGTACCGATATTATCTTTGATTACAAGGCGATCCACAATGATTTCAATAGTATGTTTCTTGTTCTTTTCTAAAACGATAGCTTCTTCCAAAAGACGAATTTCTCCATCTATGCGAAGACGAACAAATCCTTCTTTCTTCAGCTCTTCCAAAAGCTTTTGATGCTCTCCCTTTTTCCCTCTCACCACGGGAGCAATAATCAACACTCTCGTGCCTTCCGAAAGAGACATAATGGCATCCGTCATCTGTTCTATAGTTTGTTGTGTAATAGGTTTTCCGCAGTTAGGGCAATACGCTCTTCCTATACGTGCATAGAGAAGCCTGAGATAATCGTATATTTCGGTTACCGTCCCTACCGTAGATCGAGGATTGCGGCTGGTGGTTTTCTGATCAATCGAAATAGCCGGAGACAAACCTTCAATATAATCCACATCCGGTTTGTCCATTTGTCCCAAAAACTGTCTAGCATAAGCCGATAAAGACTCCACATAACGGCGTTGCCCTTCTGCGTAAATAGTGTCAAATGCCAAAGAGGATTTTCCCGACCCACTCAGCCCCGTAAGGACAATAAACTTATCTCTCGGAAGAGCTATATTGATATTCTGTAAATTATGTTGTCTCGCCCCTCTGATGATAATTTGATTTTTTCTATCGCCTCCATCAAGTTGAGGGGCCTCTTGTTCTCCAAAAGTTTTTACATTTTTTTCCAATTTTTGTCTTGCCACTCTCGTACTTTCTCCTTATTTAAGGGCTCTTAAGCAAGTAAAGCCCTTCCATCTCACATATTAATCCTTAGGCTTTGTTCTTCTTTTCCGCTTAGGGGACGAAGAGGTCTTGATCCTACTCTTACTCGCCTCATGCATATCTGACCAACGTTGTCTCAATTCGCCTAAACGATCTCTAAATAGTGCCGCCTCTTCGAACTCAAGGTTTTTTGCGGCTCTTCGCATTTGTCTTTCCGTTTCTTCAATCTGAATAAATAAATCTTCCCTGCTTGTAGGCATTTCTTCTATACGGGCAGATTTCTTTTTCCCTGCCCCCTGCCCTTCATCTATTTTGGTCAGCTCAATTAAGTTTCTAACCTCTTTTTTTATTGACTGTGGGGTAATGTTATTCTGTTCATTATATGTAGCCTGTATGGTTCGGCGACGGTCCGTCTCCTTAATTGCTCGGTCCATAGATCCGGTTATGCGATCCGCATACATAATAACTCGCCCGTTAATATGACGCGCAGCACGACCTATGGTTTGCACTAAGGATGTATCAGACCGAAGAAACCCTTCTTTATCCGCATCCAGTATGGCTACCAAGGATACTTCCGGCATATCGAGACCTTCTCTAAGCAAATTGATCCCAACAAGTACATCAAATACTCCGCTACGAAGCTCTCTGATAATCTCCGCCCTCTCGATGGTTACGATATCGGAATGCAAATAACGAACCTTTATTCCCATTTCTTTTAGATAGTCCGTTAAATCCTCCGCCATCTTTTTTGTCAATGTAGTCACCAGTATACGTTCATTTTTAGCCGTACATTTTTTAATTTCTCCCAGTAAATCATCCATCTGTCCCTTTATTGGTCTCACTTCTACTTGTGGATCAAGCAGGCCTGTAGGACGAATGATTTGCTCTGTCATATTGGTCTGCACTTCCATCTCATAAGGTCCGGGAGTTGCAGAAACATACACAATTTGGTTTATACGTTCCGTAAATTCGTTAAATTTGAGCGGTCTGTTATCCAATGCAGAGGGTAATCTGAACCCGTACTCCACGAGTGCTTCCTTCCGCGCTCTGTCTCCATTATACATAGCACGAACTTGAGGCATTGTAACATGTGACTCATCGACGAGGATCATAAAATCCTTTGGAAAATAATCAATCAGAGTAAACGGTGCCTCTCCCTCTGCTCGCCCCGAAAGATGCCTGGAATAATTTTCTATTCCCGCACAATATCCCATTTCCTGCATCATTTCTAAATCATAGCGAGTTCGTTGCTCTAATCGTTGTGCTTCTAAAAGGCGATCTTTACCCTTTAACGCCTCAAGCCTAATCTTAAGCTCTTCTTCGATACGAACCACCGCTTTATCCATTTTTTCTTTCGTTGTTACATAATGTGAAGCCGGATAAACCGCAATATGCTTTCTCTCAGCAATCATTTCTCCCGTGAGAACATCTATTTCCACGATACGATCTATCTCATCCCCAAACAGTTCTACCCGAATGGCACGTTCGCTGTAAGCCGCAGGGAAAATTTCAATGCTGTCCCCATGTACGCGAAATGTACCGCGAACAAAATTCATATCGTTTCGGGTGTATTGAATATCTACCAGCTTTCGCAAAATCTCTTCTCGGCTCTTTTCCTGCCCCAATCTAAGTGAAAGAACCAACTCCCCATAATCCTCAGGGTCTCCCAAACCATAAATACAGCTTACGGAAGCCACAATAATAACATCCCGTCGCTCATACAAGCTGGTTGTAGCGGAATGTCGGAGCTTATCTATTTCATCATTGATAGATGCATCTTTTTCTATATAGGTATCCGAAGAAGGAATATACGCTTCCGGCTGATAGTAGTCGTAATAAGACACGAAATATTCTACCGCATTATCAGGGAAAAAACTCTTGAACTCACTGGCTAACTGAGCTGCTAATGTTTTGTTATGCGCAATTACCAATGTTGGTTTTTGCACAGCCTCTATCAATTTTGCCATAGTATAGGTTTTTCCTGTACCCGTTGCCCCCATGAGAACCTGAGCCCACTCACCTCTCTCAATCCCTTCCGCCAAAGATGCTATAGCCTTAGGCTGATCGCCCATAGGTTCATAAGGTGCATATACCTTAAATTTCCCATCTGCCATGCCTATATCTCCCTTGACTAACTCTTTATTGTTTGCCATCTGCGCACCTCCTTTCGTTATTTCCCATAATCGAATCTGTCTATTTTCTTTCCTGACTTTGTCAAATATATTTTCATTCCGTCTCTTCTCCATCTCGGAAAAGTTCTACTTTAATCTTTTGTGCTTCCGTATCTTCACCTTCTAAAACTTCAATAAGGGAGGCTACCGCTTCATAGTCAAGCGGACATTGATCCGCTATTTCCTGCACGCACCTCTTTTTTTCAGAAGGCATCTCGCCAATACGAGCCTTAATTACGGTCCAGTTCTGTAATAATAATTTGGCAATCGGCCGATAGGATTCTAGCCCAAAGTATTCCATAACGCTTACAATCTGTTTCTGCCCCGCCTCATCTACGGAAAAATCCCCCAAGCGATTCTCATGCTTTACATATTCCGCATAAAAGTCTCTCAATTCTTCATCCTCAGTCATTGCGTTCCCCTTTATCAAACAAAGCATTGGCAAAGTCTTTTGCATTAAAAGGTCTTAGATCATCAGCTCCTTCGCCAACACCAATCCAGCGTACAGGTACGCCCAGTTCTTCCTTGATGGAAATAACCACGCCTCCTTTAGCTGTTCCGTCCAGTTTGGTAACCACGATACCGTTCACCGGCACCGCTTGACCGAACAGCTTCGCCTGACTGACAGCATTTTGGCCTGTTGTTCCGTCAAGAACCAACAGTGTTTGGTGTGGAGCCCCCGGAACTTGCTTATCCGCTATACGCCCTATTTTTTTTAACTCTTCCATGAGATTGGCTTTTGTGTGAAGTCGCCCCGCCGTATCAATAATCACCACATCTGCGCCTCTCGCTTTAGCGGCTGCCAAAGCATCAAAAACAACAGCTGCCGGATCTGCCCCTTCTTTGTGCTTAATAATAGGAGCGCCGATTCGATCTGCCCATATCGTCAATTGATCGGACGCGGCCGCTCTAAAAGTATCAGCCGCAGCAATAATAACTTTTTTGCCCTGTGAGGTGTAATGTTTCCCCAATTTCCCGATCGTAGTCGTCTTGCCCACCCCATTGACACCGACAATTAAAATAACTTCGGGATTGTGTTCGATTAACTCTTCTTCCTGATCCGCCAAAAGCTCTGTTACGCGCTCTTCAAGAAAGGGCATAACATCCCCTGTATGATTAATAATCCCCTCCGTTACCCCTCGGCGAATTTCTTTCATAAGATAAGATGTGGTCTTTACCCCTAAATCCCCCGATAACATAACTGCTTCCAAGTCATCTAAAAAGTCATCGTCAATTTGAGCATATCCGATAATGACATGCTCAATATTTTTTACAAATTGTTTCCTTGTTTTTTCCAATCCCTGTTTAATCTTGCTGAAAAATCCAAATGCCATTATTCTAACCCCTCCATGTTATCAAAATTAACCGTTAATAGAGTGGATATACCTCTTTCGGACATGGTTACTCCCTGTAACACCTGGGCAGACTCCATCGTTTTCTTTCTATGAGACACCACAATAAACTGTGTTCCGTCAGTCAGCTCTTTCATATAGTGGCTAAAGCGCTCCAAGTTCGCCTCATCTAACGCCGCATCTACTTCATCAAGAACGCAAAACGGTGCCGGCCGATAAGCCAAAAAAGCAAACAACAGTGCTATAACCGTAAGCGCCCTTTCTCCGCCTGACAAAAGCGGAAGCGGTTGCCTCTTTTTCCCCGGTGGCTGAATAAAAAGTTCAACACCGCCGGAAAGAACATGTTTCTCATCTGTTAATACTACTTGTGCCGTTCCTCCCCCAAAAAGTTTGGAAAAAATCTGTTGAAAAGCAGTGCTGACAGAGGAGAGCATTT
>JBHAEC010000103.1:0-26883 GCA_041855385.1 Veillonellaceae bacterium | reverse complement strand
TGGGAAAAGCTGGCGTGACCAATTCTCTGACGGATGGCAGTGCCAACCTGACAGGGAAGAATCTTATTCTCGAAGGCGGAAATTCCGACATCGGAGCAGCAGATAAACACATCGCTGTCGATTTGACAGGCAGCCTGTCCGCTTTGACGGATGGAAGTATGTATATCAGCAGCGTGGGTAGCCATAATCTGCAGCTCACTGGGCTCTATGCCGGTAAGGACATGGTACTTGCCTCTCAGAAAGACATCACCATGAGCCCTGACTCGTCGGCACAGGCTTACCTCAATGCCGGCGGTCTCCTGGACCTGAAGGCCAGAGGCAGTATCGGAACGCAGGACAGCGGCGTCCGCATCCTGGGGAATGGTTCTGTAGTCAATGCGGAAGCAAAGGATGGCAATGTTTATCTGGCCGGCAAGAACAAGGCAGGAGAAACTGACGGACTTCTCCTGCTTGGTACGGTGAAGACGAATCCGGGTCATACAATCACTGTAATGGCTGAAACCAGCCTGAGCCTCGGGCAAAATGAGGATGCATCAATGCTTGATAGCCAAGTGCGTGCAGATACGGTGACCTTGTCCAGCGATAAGGATATTACCTTGTCCAAGGGTAGCTTGACTACGGATGCTTTGAGCCTGAAAGCTGGGGGAACCATCGGCCAGACGACGGCCCATGCTATTACAGCTCCCACCGTCAGCTTGGAGGCGGTTTCCGGAATCTCCCTGAAGAGTGGAGCGGATCTGGATAACAACAAAATGTTCAACGACTTCCGGAACGTAACCGTAAAGAACGGTAGCGACGCCCATGACGTAACCCTTGGTAGCGGTGGCAGCAAAGATTTGACGATTTCTTTCGATGGAGCCAGCAAAGGGAAGAACATTTCCGTCCGAAACTATAAGAACGATGCGGTGAACAATCTGACTATTAAAGGATCGGTGACCGCCACAGAAGGGATCAGCCTGATCAACGACGAAGGCGACCTGAAGACCACGGGGACGCTGACGGTGAGTAACGGACGAATCTATGAAGATGCGGCCGGAGTGCTAGAGAATGAAGAAGCCCTGACCGGTACGGACATCATCCTGAACTCCGCAAA
Organism: Veillonellaceae bacterium; assembly: GCA_041855385.1. Lineage (GTDB taxonomy): Bacteria > Bacillota > Negativicutes > Veillonellales > Veillonellaceae > JBHAEC01. The sequence goes on along the minus strand of JBHAEC010000103.1, from coordinate 25,790 downwards.
ATACATGGGAAACAAGAGCCTGGTGGCTGAAAACAATGTTGTACTGACGGCGACTGACGGGATTTTCAACCAGGGTATCGTACAGGCGGGCATGTCTGTGAGCATGAACTCCAAAACGGGTTCCATCACCAATAAGGGTGATGTGGAAGCGACGGAGGGTAGCCTGACGGCCCGGATCCAAAATGGAGACATTACCTTCAAGGGCAGTGCCCAGAGCGGTCAGGATCTGACGGCAAAAACTACAGAAGAAGGTAACATCACCTTCGATGGCGCTGTCAATGCCGGTCGAAATTTCGTGTCCGATGCAGTGAAGAAAGGCACCATAACCCTGCGCCGCAACGTCATAGCTGGACAGGATGCCTTCATGCATACAAATAGGGGCAGCATTCTCTTTGACGGTAGCGACAGTGGCCAGACGGAAGACATCCACCTGACGGCACAGAACGGTGACATCTTCCTTAATGTCACAGCCGAGGGCGATATCAGAGACAGTCATCGCAGCGTCAACGGCGATCGTGGCTTCGTCACGGCAACCAACGGCAATATTACGGTTCGCCATGACGGAACAGGCGACGTCGACTTCTACAGCCTCTCGTCCAAGGGGGCGACGAAAGTCGACCTCAAAGATGGAAGCCTCTACCTTAACAGTATCGACGGTGACCTCATTGCCATCTTCGTCCGCAATCCGGAAATGAGGACAAACATCAAGCATATGAGCGTCGGTACGCAGCTTGCTCTTTCCGGTTCGGACATCAGTTTTGATGATATTACACAACGCAAAGGCGCTAATGGCAAACTGACTATTACCACGAGCGGTGCCAGTGAAGACATGCCGATCCAGCACCTGCACATTGGCGACATCCGAACCAATTCCGGCAGCGGTGCCGAATTTAAGCATCTTTGGCTGAAAAACGGCGATATCAACGTTAGTCAAGGATTCCTGAACATCGACAAGCTCTACGTCCTCGACAAGGCGACCTTCAGTAACGGCGTCATGACGACGAACGTCTTCGGTTCGGCTCCGGTCTACGACGATGCCATTACCAGTGCGTACTGGAACAACACGGCCGTCAATGATCCGAAAGCCAACCTTGCGGACTGGATGAGCGACACACCGTCCCTGCAGTGGGCATACTTGTTCTTCCCCGGCCAGGGGCACATTCAGTTCAGTAACGGCAATCTTCTTGATGTACAGCCATATAACTATGTCTACAGCCGGCGCTACAGCAAAAACGATATTATGCGCATGAGCACTGATGCTGATTTTTACGACTTCTACCGCCGGTACCACCATCCGGATCTGTCCTATTACGAACGCTACAACCTTGTCGACGCTAGCCAGTGGCAGGACGAAGTAGCTCCTAAAGGTGAAATCACGGTAGAATAAAGGAAGCACCTGCGGTATGATAAATATAGAATAGTTATTATTGAAAAAAGGAGTGTTTTCCAATAAACAAGAAAGCTAAAAACTTTAAAAAATATCTCGACGAAAAAGGAATCAAGGCCTTTACGGTCGATGAAATCAAAGATGACCAATTCCAGACCGTTGTCTTCCGCTCGACTGCTGACATCAATGGAAACCGCCTGCCCCTCATCGTCATCCTCGATACCAGCATTTACGGCATGATCCGACTCTTGGTAGCGCCGAAGGTCCTTCACGATGACAACGAAGCAGTCGTCCTCAAGTTGCTCAATGCGTACAATAAGCAGTACAAGTCCTTTAAATACTACATCGATGATGAAGGAAACCTCATCCTCGACACGTGCATCCTCCTCAAAGATGACGAAGTCGACGGCGATTTAATTTACTCTATGTTCGATGTCATCATTCGCCACCTCGGCGAATCGTACAAAGAGCTCATGAAATCCATCTGGGCATAATATAGTTTATAGTACAGAGTTTGTAGTAAGCAGTAGTGAACTGTACCCCTTGTCAAGGATGATTTTTTCTACTTACAACTAATTTCAAAACATGTTTCTTTTTAGGATTGCCATCTGCAGCGCTTTAAAGGAGCTGCAGATGGTCATATCAAATTCGTCTTGTTATTTATACAAGGCCATAGGGGGACTGTTTTGTTGGATTACTTTGCCTAAGCATGTGAGTGGGAGGGAAGTATTGCTATATTGTATTGATAAAAAGGTTGTGTTTGTGCCTAGAGGAGCGCTTTTGTTAGTAAGGGGAATAAAAATTATATGCGGTTAAACTATCCCTGCTCGGATGAACAAAAGATAGAAGTAGGGATAAAACGTATTGCAGAAGTATTGGAAGCATTGGAAACATACATGAAATAAGGGAATTGTAGTTTTTAATTTCTCTTTTGGGGATAGGTAAATATAGTATATTTAATAGATAAGCATGACAGGGATGAACAGGTCGGAAGGGAACATTGTACTTTTGGCTATAAGATCTTTGTCATGCTTTTTATTATGGGTAGTAAACATGCTGATATTATTGACGGTAAGGGTATAAGTAATAGTGCAAAATTGAGAATTATGATACAATATGCTAGGAGAAAAGGAGGTTACCTTATGGATTTACAAGAAGCGAGAAAGAAAATAGACAGTATTGATGCACAGATGGTAGCACTTTTTGAAAAGCGACTGGAAGCGATTTTGGATATCGCAAAATATAAAGAGAAAAACAATTTAAAGATTTTTGATGCTGCCAGGGAAGAAGAAGTTATTCAAAAGAATTTAGCTCTCATAGAAGAGGAGAAAGATAGGATTTATGTTGAAGAATTTATAAAAAAAGTAATGGAGATATGTCGCAAGTATGAAAAGCAACATATGCAACAACACATCTTTCTCATCGGTATGCCGGGATCCGGGAAAACAACGGTAGGAAGAGCACTAAGTCAGCAGTTGGGAATGGATTTTTATGATGTAGATGCACTGATCCAAGAAAAAACAGGAAAGAGCATTCAAAATATTATTATTTATGATGGAGAACCTCAATTTAGAAAGTATGAGTACGAGGTTATTTCCGATATTGTAAAATCAAGACCGAGTATTATTGCGACAGGAGGGGGAACCGTTTTATCGGAGGAAACAAATCAACTTATGAGAGAATCCGGTATTGTGGTATTCCTTCAAAGAGATGTAACTCAAATTTTAGATGATTTGGATATGGAAATCAGGCCTCTCATGAAGGAAAGCATCGAATATATTTTCAGATTATATAAAGAACGTTACCCTTTATATGAACGTGTTAGTCATATTAAAATAGAGAATGCCAGCAATATTTCAGATACAATAGAGGCAATTGTTGCAGCTCTGCCCAAAAATGATATATGAATGAACAATTAGTAGGAATTGTGCAGCGTGTTTTCTTCGCTTCTTCGGACGGGAGATTTTGCGCATTTTTGATAAAGACAAATGAAAATGAATCCTTTTCAATAGTTGCAAATACCAAAGCGCCTAAGGTAGGAGAAGATTTACTTCTTACGGGGTGCTTTGTTGTGCATCCGAAATATGGAAAGCAATTTAAGGCTGAGTCTTTACAAAAGAGCATGCCTACTACGGAGCAAGGTGCTAAAAGATTTTTGGAAAATCTTGAAATAAGAGGCTTAGGAGAAAAAAGTATTAATAAAATTTTGTCCTATTTTGGGGCACGAACATGTGAGGTTTTAAGCGAAAAAGCAGAAGACATTCTACTTGTGCCCGGCATAAGGGAAAAGATTAAGCAAGAACTATATTCGTTCTTGGTGGGAAGCGGCTTTTTAACGGATATTATACTTTTCTTGGAAGAGCACGGAGTGAGCTCTAAATGGGCAGGAGAGTTATATGATATTTATGGGGAGAAAGCGATAGATGTATTAAGAAAGAATCCATATGTTCTAATGCATATAGAAAATGGCGCCAGTTTTTCCGTGGCAGATATATTAGCGACCCGGTTAGGATTCTTCCCCAATGATGAAGTGCGCCTTCAGGCGGGGATACGAGAGTATTTGTATCGGATGGAAGAAGGCGGGAACACATGTGTACCGGTAGAAGAAATCATGGCAAATGGAGGGCAAATTTTAGGTGGGTATGAAGAGGAAATAACTGGAATTCTTGAAAGTATGCTTGAATCAGAGGAACTCATTCTTTGTGAACACGAGGAAATGCAGTATATTTACCTTCGACATTTATACGAGGTAGAAATCCAAGCGGTGGACTTAACACTTGGATTTTTAAAACAGACGGTTACACATCATTTGGATATTACATATTTTATCAGTGTATTTGAGAAAGCTTACGGAATCAAGTTTGGCGATATTCAAAAGAAAGCAATAGAACATTCTATATGTAAAAAATTTTCTGTTATAACCGGTGGTCCGGGAACGGGAAAAACGACCATCATCAAAGCATTGGTGCAAGCATTTCAAAAAATGGGTTACAATAAAATTACGCTGGCTGCGCCTACAGGAAGGGCTGCAAAACGGCTAAATGAAGCGACTGCTTTTCCGGCTTCGACCATTCATAGGTTATTGCATCCGATTATGAAAGGCGAGCCTTATGAGTTTGAGTTTAACGAAGACAATCAGCTGCAAACGGATGTGGTTATCGTTGATGAAGCCTCTATGCTTAATATACAACTGTACAGGGCTCTTATGGCAGCTATACCTGAAACGGCACATGTAGTTCTTGTGGGCGATGTGGATCAGCTACCGCCTATAGGGCCAGGATTTGTGTTGAGAGATTTACTGTATTCCGGACAAATCCCATTTACACAGTTGAGCGAAGTGTACAGGCAAAAAGAAGCAAATCGAATAATTGAAAATGCCCATAAGATTAATTTCGGGCAAATGCCTGATATGGAGGAAACAGAGGATTTTTTGTTTATTCCCGTAAAAAATATTGAGGAAATGCGACAGGCTTTAATAAAATTATATAAAAGTAAAGTAGAGGAAACAGAGGATATCCAAACTATTTCTCCTATGAGAAAGGGTGACGGGGGGAGCACTCATCTGTCTAAATTAATACAAGAAACAATAAATCCTCACAGTAATGATAAGCCGGAAATCAAACTTAATGGTGTGACATATCGAGTGGGAGATAAAGTTATTCAGGTGGAAAACAATTATAGTATGGAGGTTTTTAATGGTGAAATAGGAACTGTTTTTGCTATTACGCCTCAATATATGGCTATAAAATACCCGGATAAAGAGATGGTTTATGATCTATCGGAACCACCAAATATAATGTTGGCTTATGCGATTACAGTACATAAAAGTCAGGGAAGTGAATATAAAACAGTGGTTATTCCGTTTATTTCCGCTTATCATATTATGTTGCAACGCAATTTGCTTTATACGGCGGTTACGCGAGCCAAGAAGAAAGTTATTATCATAGGCTCAGAGGGTGCTGTCAGAAAAGCTGTTGAGACAATAGAAAGCGATTGGCGGTACACTTTGTTTAAGGAGCGTTTGTGTAAGGAGATTTAGGCCGTGGATTTTTTCTTAAAGGGATTTTTCGATTTTTTATATCCTCCTCGTTGCCCCGGTTGCGGAAGGGATGTGAATCGAGAAGGCATGTGGTGCCATCGGTGTTTTGCTTATCTCTCTCAACCGAGACAACTGAGTCTTTCTAAAGAAAGTTATTTAACAGCTTGCTATTCTTTAGCTTTATATGAAAGAGGTCTTCGAAAAGTATTACAGGATATAAAGTTTAACGATAAAGAAAAAAAGGAGATAGTCTTATCTCCTTTTTTTAATGCATTTTTTGAGTCTAAATATGTTACAGGGTTGTCAGATATTGACTGTGTAGTTCCTGTACCGATAAGCAAAGAAAAGAAAAAGAAACGAGGATTTAATCAGGTAGATCTGATTTTTAAAAAACGATTGGTTAAGAGAGGATTTCACTGGAGCCCATGCTTAAAAAAAGTTAGTGGGACTGTCCCTATGTGGGGGCTTTCTTTGGAAGAGAGAAAAGAAAATATAAAAAACGCCTTTTATTGTACAAACACTGATATAATAAAGGGAAAAATTATACTGTTGGTAGACGATATTTTTACTACCGGATCAACCTTGGAAGAAGGAGCCCGAATATTAAAAGATAAAGGGGCAAAAAAAATAAAAGCCCTTACTGTTGCGAGTAGGGCTTTACCTTTGTTGGAAGACTAGCCTAATGTGCTTATAAAGGCTTTTACTACATCGGGATCAAACAAAATACCGGAAGCACTAAACAGTTCGCGTTTTGCTTCTTTTTTTGTCTTTGCCCAATATTCCGTAGACGGATTAATAATAGAGTCGTAATAATCGGCAATAGCAATAATACGAGCTCCAAGTGGAATGTTCGGTCCCTGTAGATGTTTTGGATACCCGGAGCCATCCCAACGCTCATGATGATAACGAATATAAGGAATAATCTGTTGGCAACAAGGATAGTTTTCAATCAGATTCGCACCGGCTGAAGCGTGCTGACGATAGCGAGATAATTCTTGCCGATTAAGGTATGGTACCTTATTTAAAACGGCATTGGGTAACATTAAAAGCCCTACATCATGTAGAAGTGCCGCGTGGCGAATTTGATTTATTTCATTACAAGGAAGCCCCATCTTTGCAGCAATACTGACGGAATAGTTTGAAACCTGCAATGAATGCGCATACAAGTGGTGGTTTTTTATTTGTATCATTTGTAATAATTGCGCACTTACAGCTTCTAAGCTATCTTTTTCAAGCTCATATATTCCTGAAGGCTGCATAAGAGATAACATAAACATAAAAAATAAACCTTCCTTATCATTTACCAAATTGAGTAAGCACATTATACAATAAAAAAATTTTCCTTACTATCTTGACAAATAATTACTAAGGAGTTTTGTTACGATAATTTTTTGATTTGTGGATAAAAGGAGGTAAATAAAAAAATCCATGATTTTTTAGCATTAAAATTAAAGCAAGTAAACACTTAGATAGATATAGAATTGGTGAAGAAAATATACAGTTGGAGGAAAAACGTAATGCTTTTTTTACATTATCCACTAACTTAGTATTTAATTTTCTCAAGATTTTGTACTTGTTATAAAGCGTTGTTGCTTTTATAATGTACTGGTACGGGTCTGTGGTTGTAAATCGATGCCAGTCGCAGGCGAAACGATCCACGTAAGCTGTTAAAATAGCAGTGAGCATGGTGCGGCCTAGAAGTAAGTCCTGCCGGTGAATCCGAGAGGAGTAGTAGTGGGGAGCATTTGCTTAGGAGCGAACCTTCCAGCAGGCGAGTGTGGGGACAAAGACCAGGTCAGCCGTACAAATAAACATCGCAAAAGGATTTTCTTTTGCGATGTTTTTAATTTAATTTTAAATAAATACCTATTGACTATTTATTCATTGAAATGTATAATAATTCGCATATACAGAAAATTGTAAGAGAGGATATTCCTAATGGGTAACTATACTATAAAAAAATATAGCCGACGACGATGAAGTATAGATAGTAAAAAAAATATTTTTATTCATTGTCAGGATAAGGAGAAAATCATGAAAAATAAATTTTTTATTGGAGCCATAGCTATTTTAATGGGAGCCATTATGCTAGTCGGTTGCGGTACAGATACGAACAAGGGAAAGCAAGGCGGAACTGAAAAGAAAGAAAAGGTATTGGTGGTAGGAACCAATGCAACATTCGTACCGTTTGAATTTAAAAATGAGGAAACTAAAGATTATGATGGTTACGATATCGATATGATAAAAGCCATAGCTAAGCAAATGAATGCAAAGATAGAGTTTCAAAATGTATCCTTTGATGCATTAATTCCGGCTCTTGGAAGTAAACATATTGATATTGCCGTATCAGGTATGACAATTACGAAGGCAAGAGCGGAAAAAGTGCTTTTCTCAGCACCTTATTATGAATCCGGATTAGCTTTTATGGTAAAAGAAGAAAAAGGAGATATTTCATCCCCTGCCGGTTTGACGGGAAAGACCGTCTCTGTGCAGATGGGGACAACAGGTGCAGAACTGGCCTCAAAATTGGAAGGCGTACAGGTTAAACAATTTGATCATAGCAATGAAGCTATTTTGGAGATGAAAATTAACGGTGTAGATGCAGTGATTGTGGATTTGCCGGTAGCACAATATTATGCGGCTACTCATAAAGATGAAAAGATAAAAGTAGTTCCTTTTGAACTGAAAGAAAAAGAATACTTCGGTATGGCAATGAATAAAGAGAATTTAGATTTGCAAAAAGAGGTTAATAATGCTATTGCGGAGTTGAAAAAAAGCGGGGAATTTAATAAAATATACAATAAATGGTTTAAGCAGGATGCACCTGCTGACATGCCGACAAAATAGGTAAGGTAGAGGAGAGCTGATTATGAATATGAAAAAATTGGCAAGTTTGATGTTAGGGACAACATTATGTGTAGCTTTATTGGCTGGTTGTGGCGGCGACACAAAAACAGAAAAGGCTGCAACAGGAAAAGAAAAAGTGCTTCGCGTTGCTGCGGAGACAACGTATCCTCCATTTGAGTTTGCTGATGGGAAAGAATATAAGGGATATGATGTAGACCTCAGTAATGCCATCGGAAAGGAACTCGGTTACAAAGTAGAATTTATCAGTATGGGATTTGATGCCCTTATTCCGGCTCTTGAAAGTAAACAAATCGACGCCATTGCTTCCGGAATGGTTATAACCAAAGAACGATTGGAGAAGATTAACTTTTCCGATCCTTACTACGATATTAATCTTGTGATGGTTGTGAAAAAAGACAATGATCGAGTAAAGGGAGAGGAAGATATTGCCGGTAAAACGGTAGCGGCACAAATAGGTACTACCGGAGCATTTTTAGCGGAAAAAAAGCCAAACACAACTGTAAAGCAATTTGATACGATTCCCAATATGCTTCAAGATTTAAATCAGGGTGCTGTTGAGATTGTTATGCTTGACGAACCTATTGCAAAGTACTACATTCAAATTAGCGGCATGAAAGATTTAAAAATTGTACCCGTTGCCTTAGAGAAACATCAATTAGGGATTGGTGTTCGTAAGAGTGATACACAATTGTTGGCCGATATAAACAAAGCCCTTAAAAAGCTAAAAGAAAACGGTGAAATGAAAAAGCTTGAAGACAAGTGGTTTAGCAATATTAAATAAGATAAATTGTATCCATAGAAACAGTCGCTTTTCTTAACGGAGGCGACTGTTTTTTGTAAAGGAAGGATAGGGTATGAATAAACATAAATTATTCACAAAAAACAGCAAAGAAATGAAACATTCTGCTATAGGCGAGTTACTGGGAACAATTAAGGGGAGCGAGTTTATTTCTTTTGCCGCAGGAGTTCCGGCGAGTGAGTTTTTTCCCGTAGAAAAATTAGCGGCTTGTGCAGAAGATGTTTTTACAAAAAAGGAACTGCATCTTTTACAATATGGTGATACTTTAGGCCTTTATTTACTCCGTGAAAAGATTGCAAAAAGAATAAAAGAGAAATTTATGACGACGGTTCTTCCCGAACATTTGTTAATAACAACAGGGGCCCAACAAGGGATTGATTGCTGTGCACGGCTGTTCTTAGAAAAAGGTGATCTTTTTGTTGTTGAAAGGCCTACTTATGTTGACGCCATAAATACGCTTTCTTATACAGGTGCCGAAGCTATAGACGTAAGTCTTGATAAGGAAGGGATTTCTTTAGATGAGCTTGAGTTTGTTTTAAATAAGAATACCGAGGTGAAACTCATCTACGTCATTCCCGACTTCCAAAACCCTACAGGGACCTGTTGGTCTTTAGGCAGAAGAAAGGAGTTTATGGATCTTGTCAGCCGATACGAAGTGATTGTCATAGAGGATAATCCATACGGAGAGCTATTTTATGGTGCGAATACTATGCCGTCTTTAAAGAGCCTGGACAAAAAGGACCAAGTTATTTCCTTGGGGAGTTTTTCAAAATTATTAAGTCCCGGGCTTAGAGTAGGTTGGATAGCGAGTTCAGCATCATATATGGATGCTTTATCAATGGTTAAAGAACGTTGTGATATTCATACCTCAAATATAGACCAATCTATTATATCCGCTTTCTTAGACAAATTTTCACTGGATGATCACCTCTTATCTATGTGCGAAATATACAAGAGGCGTCGCGATACTATGGCTGAGGCTATTGATAATCTTATGCCGGGATGCCGATATAATCTGCCGGAGGGAGGGCTTTTTCTTTGGGTAGAGCTTCCGGAGCACATAAACTGTATGGATTTATTTTCAAAATCTATTGAAAAAAAAGTAGCGTTTGTGCCCGGGACACCATTTTATATAAAGAAGAATGACTTCTCACACTTGCGAATGAATTTTTCAGGCTCCACGGAAACGCTCATCCTCGAGGGGATCAAAAGGCTTGGAGAAATTATAAAAAATTATTGACAGTGTATAAAAATACAAATATAATAACTCATATACTTTTTAGGTTTTATGAGGAATTTTATCACTTTTTCTTCAAAAAAGTGATAAAAAGTCGCAATATTTCTGTGGAAGGGATTTATTATTATGAATTTTAATTGGGATTTAATTGTTAGTTCTCTGCCTTTGCTCCTTCAAGGAGCAGGCATAACGGTTCAAATCACTGCTATGAGCGTAGGTTGCGGATTTGTTATAGGTATGTTCGCTTCACTAGCCAGTTTGTCAAGCTTGTTACCCGTCAGATTGTTGGCAAAATGCTATGTGGATATCATAAGAGGAACGCCGCTTTTGGTACAAATATTTCTTATTTATTTTGCTTTGCCCATGATTATCGGAGAGCGTATAGATCCTTTTGTGGCGGCTGTAACGGCGTGTAGTATTAATTCCGGAGCTTATGTTTCAGAGATTTTCAGAGCCGGCATTCAGTCAATTGACAAAGGGCAAATGGAGGCGGGGCGATCTCTTGGCATGACTTGGGGTCAAACTATGCGATATATTATTATGCCACAGGCTTTTAAACGAATCATTCCTCCTTTGGGTAATGAGTTTATCGCCATGCTTAAGGATTCCTCTTTGGTTTCCGTAATCGGATTTGAAGAATTAACTCGCAGAGGGCAGTTAATTATTGCTAAGACTTATGGTTCCTTTGAAATTTGGTCTACAGTAGCCATTATTTACCTAATTATGACAGTCAGCATTTCTCAATTGGTGGGCTACTTAGAACGGAGGTACAATATTAAATGATCAGCATAAAAAATCTAGATAAATTTTTCGGTAAACTTCATGTTCTAAAAGATGTTAATTTGCACATAAAGGAAGGTGAGGTAGTAGTTATTATCGGACCCTCCGGATCGGGGAAAAGCACGGTACTTCGCTGTATAAATTATCTTGAAGAACCGACTCAAGGTGAAATAACCGTAGACGGATATTCTTTAACTAAAGAAAGTGAAATAAATAAGGTAAGGGAAGAAGTAGGGATGGTATTTCAGCGATTCAACTTATTTCCACATATGACCGTACTTGAAAATATTACACTGGCACCCATGAAGGTGCGCGGGGTGGCAAAGGCAGAGGCAGAGGAAACGGCAAGAGCTCTTTTGCGTAAAGTGGGCTTGTCCGATAAGGAACGAGCTTATCCGGAGCAATTATCCGGTGGACAGCAACAGCGTGTGGCTATTGCTCGCGCTTTAGCGATGAAACCGAAAGTAATGTTATTTGATGAGCCTACTTCGGCACTTGATCCGGAGATGGTTCACGAAGTTTTGGATGTAATGAAAGAGTTGGCGCATGAAGGTATGACAATGGTCGTAGTAACTCATGAAATGGGTTTTGCAAAAGAAGTAGGGACTCGCGTCATCTTTATGGACGAAGGGCAAATTGTAGAAGAGGGAACAGCGACAGATATTTTTGATTATCCGCAAAATGACAGAACGAAGCTGTTTTTATCCAAAATTCTTTAAAATGACAGGTAGTAAATATTTGTTATTAGAAAAGTGACATTACCGACTTTTTTGATGTAAGATAAAATTGTAAAAAATGATAAAAGAATAAAATTATGAGATTTAATCATAGGTTGACCTTATTGGGTGAAATATATGCAATTATCGCAATGAAAAAGCTTTTGCAATTGGGGTAAATTAATTGACACAGCTTTTTCTTTTGTGATATTATTGGTTCAGTCGATTGTCGACAGATGATACAATCGCGTAATGTTTATTTTAGGAGGAATACTCATGCTTGGAAAAGTAAAATGGTTCAGCGCAGAAAAAGGTTACGGATTTATTGAAAGAGAAGATGGTGGAGATGTGTTCGTACACTATTCTGCAATCCAAGAAGAAGGCTTCAAATCCCTGGCTGAAGGTCAAGAAGTAGAATTTGAGATCGTTGACGGAAATCGCGGACCTCAGGCAGCTAACGTATACAAAGCGTAAAATGCCTATATTAAGCCGACAGTAATGTCGGCTTTTTTATTTTCTAATTTTTAATATGTTGGTATTTGTGTTTTTAGCCGGAATTAACGTTCGTTGAAGAAGATGTTTTTCTAACCTTAGAAAATATTTTAGTTCTGCGAGAAGGAGTTTACTTTATGTATATAGAAATCCTACAATATCAACGAAGAGAAGCTTTTCTCTAAGAAAGGGTGTAGGATTATGAAATTATCGGTAAGAGGAAAAAATTTAGAAGTTACGCCGGCTTTACGCGAGTATGTGGAGAAGTTAGCCGAAAAGCTCACCCGTTATTTTGATAGTGAGGTTGAAGTTCAAGCGGTATTATCTGTAGAGAAAGAAAATCGTTTGGTTGAAGTAACCTGCTTTGTGGAAAGTATAGTCCTTAGGGGTGTGGAATTAAACCCTGATATGTATGCGGCTATCGACTTGGTATTTGATAAGATTGTAAGACAGATTCATAAGCATAAAACACGTTTGGCTAAACGCTTTAAATCGCCAAAAACATTGCGTGGTGAAATGTTTGAAATGAAAGCTCCCGTGGTGGAAGAAGAGCTTGAAGTTGTAAGGCGCAAAACCTTTCAGGTACAGCCCATGACAACGGAAGAAGCAATTTTACAAATGAACTTAATCGGTCATGACTTTTTCGTTTTCTTTAATGGAGAAACGGAAAGTATTAATGTGGTATATCGTAGAAAAAATGGAAAATACGGGTTAATAGAACCCGTGTTCTAGGAGGGTTCTATCCTGTTACCGTCTCCTCGGAGTCAGATCCGAGGAGATTGTTTTTTTGCTTCATATTTTATAATCCTCCGATTAAATTAATTGTATAATTGGAGATCAAGTATTAATACATGTAAAATTTGCATAAAATCTAGATTTATAAAGGAATAAAAGGGTCAAAATTTTTGACTAATAATATGGTTTTTGATAAAATAAATTAGATATAGATACAGAGTAAAACATACTAACTATGAGGAGTTGATCTTTTTGTTTGGATTTATAGAAAAAATACTGGGCAACGCAAATGCCAGAGAAGTCAAGAAGATGGAAGCTATTGTTTCTGAAATTAACAGTTATGAAGGAGCTATGACAGCGCTTAGTGATTCATCTCTTGCACATAAAACCGTTGAGTTTCGTAATCGACTTGAGAAAGGTGAAACACTGGAAAATATTTTGCCGGAAGCCTTTGCTGTTGTTAGAGAAGCGGCTAAGCGTGTTTTAGGAATGCGTCATTTTGATGTTCAAATGATTGGCGGTATTACTCTTCATAGGGGAAATATTGCCGAAATGGGTACGGGCGAAGGGAAAACCTTGGTTGCTACATTGCCTGTTTATTTAAATGCACTTTTAGGAAAAGGCGTTCATGTCGTTACTGTCAATGACTATTTAGCTCGTCGTGACAGTGAGTGGATGGGACGCTTATATCGTTTTTTGGGACTTTCCGTGGGACTTATTGTGGCGGGGATGGATTACGATCAACGAAAAAGTGCTTATGCCGCTGATATCACCTATGGAACAAACAATGAATTCGGCTTCGACTATTTGCGGGACAATATGGTAGTACAAGCTGAGCAAATGGTTCAGCGCCCCCTTCATTATGCCATCGTTGACGAGGTGGATTCTATCTTGATTGATGAGGCACGGACTCCGCTTATTATTTCCGGACCCGGCGAACGGTCTACGGATAATTATTATACAGTTGCTAAGATAGTACCAAACCTTATTCCGGAAGAGGACTATATTATTGATGAAAAACAGAAAACTATTGCTCCTACAGAGTCCGGCATAGCAAAGGTAGAAAAGATGCTTAAAGTGGAGAATTTATATGATTCTTCCAATATTGAACTTAATCATTTGCTCATACAGTCTCTTAGGGCCTATGCTATGATGCATAAAGACAAAGATTATGTTGTAAAGGACGGAGAAGTGGTTATTGTCGATGAATTTACGGGACGCTTAATGTTTGGTCGCCGTTATTCAGATGGATTGCATCAAGCAATAGAAGCGAAAGAGGGGCTTAAGGTAGAGCGGGAAAGCCAAACATTGGCCTCCATTACTTTCCAGAACTATTTCCGTATGTATGAAAAATTGGCAGGCATGACCGGTACGGCAAAGACGGAGGAGCAGGAGTTTGTAAATACCTATGGTCTAGATGTTTATGAAATTCCTTCTCATAAAACGCGTATCAGAAAAGATATGCCGGACTTGATTTTTAAAACAAAAGCGGCAAAATATCGTGCTGTAGTACGTGATGTAGTGGAAAGACACAAAACGGGCCAACCCATTTTAGTCGGCACTACGTCTATTACGCAATCAGAACAACTAAGCGATATGCTGAAGAGGAATGGGGTTCCCCATAATGTACTTAATGCAAAGCATCATGAAAAAGAAGCTGAAATCGTTGCTAAGGCAGGACAATTTGGCATGGTAACCATTGCTACCAATATGGCCGGTCGAGGAACGGATATTGTTTTGGGGCAAGGAGTGCCTGAGTTAGGGGGGCTTCATATTCTAGGGACAGAGCGTCATGAGAGTCGGCGTATCGATAACCAACTTCGCGGGCGATCCGGCCGTCAAGGTGATCCGGGCTCAACACAGTTCTTTCTTTCCCTTGAGGATGATTTAATGCGCATTTTCGGTTCTGACAATATTTCTACCATTATGGACAAGCTGGGCATGGATGAGGATGAGCCGATTGAGCATTCACTGATTACAAAATCTATTGAAAAAGCACAGAAGAAAGTGGAAAACCACAATTTTAATATTCGCAAGTTTATTCTGGAATATGATGATGTAATGAATCAACAGCGCGAAGTCCTTTATGATCAGCGCAGAAAAATTTTGGGCAATGAATCCTTGTATGAAACTATTATGGAGTGGGTGGATAATATCATCCAACAAGCTATGGATTTATATGCGGATGAAAAAGTTTATCCTGAAGAATGGGATTATGAAGGATTAATTAAGCATTTAGAGCAGTTTATTCTTGAACCCGGGCAAATAGAGATAGCTTCTTTGGAAGATTTAACTCGAGTAGAACTGCAGGATATGCTTGTGGAACTGGCTCATAGAGAATATAAAGAGAGAGCGCAGCTAATCGGCGAAGAAAATATGCGCGAATTGGAAAAAGCCGTTATGCTTAAAGTTGTAGATGCAAAGTGGATGGAGCACCTAGACTCCATGGACTTATTGCGCGAGGGCATCGGACTTCGTGCATATGGACAAAAAAATCCTTTGGTTGAGTATAAGTTTGAAGCCTATGATATGTTCCAAGCTATGATAGAAAATATTCAAGAAGAAACGGTTATGTATCTCTATCGCATACGAATTGCGGTAGCCGAACCTGCACCGATTGAGAGAGAAGATTACTTGGAGCATGCAACGGCGCATCATGGTGACGAAGAAGTAGAAAAAGTACCGGTTGAGCATGGAGAAAAGATAGGGCGTAACGAAGAATGCCCATGCGGATCCGGCAAAAAATATAAGAATTGCTGCGGGCATAATAAATAAGGAAAGAAGGTGATCAAATTGTTGGATAACCTAAAAGGACCTATAGACAATTTGAAGACAAGGATATACGGAATGAGGGATTCACTTTAACGTCGCACAAAAAGAAGAGCGTATTTTTACACTGGATGTAAAAATGAGCGATCCAGATTTTTGGAGCAATCCGGAAGAAGCTAAAGAAATATCTCAAGAAGCTACTCAGCTTAAAGAAATAGTTTCCTCGTATAAGCAATTGGTGTCTGATATAGAAGATGCATCTATTATGTTTGAGTTGGCTTTGGATGAGAATGACGAATCCATGGAAGTGGAGATATTTGACTTCCTTTCTCGCATAGAGAAAGAAGTGGAGCATCGTGAAGTTTTGCTCCTCTTAAGCGGAGAGTATGATAAAAACAATGCAATCATGACTTTTCATGCAGGGGCGGGAGGAACGGAAGCACAAGATTGGGTGTCTATGCTCATTCGCATGTATCTTAGGTGGGCAGAAAAAAATAATTTTTCCGTTACCCTCTTAGATGAACTTCCGGGAGATGAAGCGGGGATAAAAAGCGCCACCTTTCTCGTTAAAGGAGAAAATGCTTTTGGGTATTTGCGTTCGGAAAAAGGGGTTCACCGCCTTGTTCGGATTTCTCCTTTTGACGCGGCTGCCAGACGTCATACTTCCTTTGGAGCGGTTGATGTAATGCCTGAAATAGATGACACAGTAGAAATTAATATAGACATGAAAGATGTGGTCGTTGATACTTATAGGGCCAGCGGGGCGGGCGGACAGCATGTTAATAAGACTGATTCGGCTGTACGTATGACTCACAAGCCTACCGGCATTGTTGTGCAATGTCAGAGCGAGCGTTCACAAATTCAAAATCGAGAACAGTGTTTACGGTTACTTCGGGCTAAGCTTTTTGAATTGGAACTTGAAAAACGAGCCGAGCTCAAAGAATCTATAGGCGGAACATACCAAGCCATTGAATGGGGCAGCCAAATTCGGTCTTATGTATTTCATCCCTATAATTTAGTAAAAGATCATCGTACGGCAGTGGAAACTGGAAATGTACAAGCGGTTATGGATGGAGATTTGGATCGTTTTATTGAAGGGTATCTCAAAAAGGAAGCTAATCTAGAGATATAGGGGTAGAGGTTGATATGAAAAAATTAATCACAATATTGCTTATCATTACTGCTATAGTTTTAGTTTGTGCGCAGTTTATACTGCCGGGATTTTTAACAAGTAAATTAGAGACAAAAATTACGGACTCTTTGAGACCGAGACAGCAAACTATTGAAATTTCTTCATCTCCTTCGGCGAAGATGATCACAGGCGATATCGATACCTTTAAAGGGAATTTAAAAGATGTAAAATTGGGAGAGTTAAATTTTGCAGAGATAAATTTTCATCTTAATAACATGACCCTCGACCCACTCCAGTTAGCGACAATACATGAGGTTATTGTTACAAGAATTGGGGACGGTACAGCAGAAGGAGTAGTAACAGAAGCGGATTTGCAAGAGTTTCTAAAGAGCAAAATAAAAGGGATCGAAGTTCAAAAAGTCGATATGACTTCGCAAGATATTTCCTTGCAAGGTAATATTGATATAGGGGGATTTTTGTCGGGAGAAACACGAATAAAGGGTATTTTAGCACTAAAGGATGGAGTGTTTATTTTCTTGCCGCAGAGTTTTTCTATCAATGGTTTGAGTATAGGTGGACTTACATCTGCAGTGTTAAAGGAAATTAAAATCTATGATTTTGCACAGTTTCCTATTCCAGTAAAAGCCGAAAAAGTAGAAATGGAAGAAGGCCGCGTTAGGGTTGTCATTCGGCCAATAGCAAAATAAGAAGGGATCTATTGTGAATAATAATAACATTAAGCCTATATATAGCTGGGTATTACTCATCTTTGTTTTTATAGGTCTTATCTCCAGCATGTATTTGGTTTTTGAACGTCATAAAATTGAAAAGGCACAAAATTCTATAGAGAACATAGTGGACTATGATACCTTACTACGATCCATTCCTTTTGAGAAAACATCTGAAGAGGAAGTATGGAAAAAAGTAAAAGATTCAGGCGTTACAGCTATGGCCATCTATGATTTAACTCTTGAAAAATTGCTTGATAGTGGAGATATCCGAATTGTTCGAACTGAAAACATGGATAACTGGGTATTTTACGGAGAACCAAAAAGGGAAGGGATAACTTACATTATGCCTGTAGAGGGTAAGTATCCAATTTTTCAAGAAACATGGGAAGCCTTGCGGCAGCGATTGGGGGCGGATCGAATTAAGCTTTATCACACCAGTGCAGGATTTGCTCTGGGGCTTGAACATGATTATACGCCTCTTGTTAAGATGAATCTCGGTATTTCTCGCATCCAAGCAGAGTCCATAGTAAACCGTGGGTTTAATGTTATTGTTCGGCCAACTAATTTTGTCAATGTTACAAAGGAAGATGTTGATTTTACCTTAAATCGGTTGGAAGGCATTCCGAATATTACGGGAGTTGTTTTTGTAGGAAAAGAAGTCTTAGGGTATGAGAATATTCTCCTTTATACGTTGCAACGTTTGAATCAAATGAGAATTCCGGTTGTGGGCATAGAATCAACAACGCAGTTGCAATATGAAACTCAATCCGGTTTTCTTGAGATGGCAAAAACCAACAAATATAGTGTTGGTCGTTTATATACCATTTCAAAAGATGAAATGAAAAAAGTTAAGCCCGATGAAGCGGCACAACGCTTTTATATCAGCGACGTAGAACGAAATATACGGTTTAATCTTTTCCCTATTTACGAGAATGGTGTTGATAATAAAACCGCCCTTCAGACAAGTCTTGATTATATCAAGGTTAGTACAGAAAAGTTAGCGAATAAGGGATATATTTTCGGCCGTGCATCTGTTTATCCGCCCTATTCACCGCGATTAGGGGCTATGTTGGGGGCTTTGAGTGGTGCAACTGCTCTTATCGTATTTGTTTTTTCGATGTTTTTTTCTTTATCCATACATAGGCAGTTAATTCTGTTTTTTACCTTACTGTTTGTCGTTCTGTTGGGATATCTTTTAACAGGAGGAGTTCTTGTTCGTCAGATTATGGCATTGGCTTCTGCTATTTTAGCCCCTGTGGGAGCAATGATTTTTTTGCTGGATCGATGGAAACATTCAGAGTATAGAGTAGTTAAAGTAACTCCTTTGAAACAGGTTTTGCTTCCTCTTTGGTATTTAATATCTACGGCTCTTATCGCAGCTATTGGGGGATTGTATATTGCCGGTATATTGGGAAGTACTGAATTTTTTATGGAATTCTCTCTTTTTAGAGGCGTTAAACTAAGTTTTATAATGCCCCTTGTTTTAGTTGCCATCGCTTATATTCAGCGTTTTCCTGTGTGGAAGGGGCGAGAGATACACAATATACAAGAGGGGAAGACTTTTATTAAAGAATTCTTTAATATGGAAATAAAAATGTATACTTTACTGTTTTTGGCAGTTATGGCCGGAGCAGTTTGGATTTTTGTGGGCAGAAGCGGACACACAGCGGGAGTACCTGTTCCGGCTTTTGAATTGGCTCTGCGTCGGTTTTTGGAAAATAATTTATATGCGAGGCCGAGAGAAAAAGAGTTTCTTATTGGTCATCCCGCATTAATGATAGCGTCCTTTGTTTTCCTTCGTAAATGGCCAATGATAATTCATTTCTTTATTACTGTGGCGGGAACAATCGGGGTTGCCTCAATGGTAGAGACCTTTGCTCATATCCGAACTCCCGTATACATGTCGATAATGAGAGGTCTTGACGGGCTACTTATCGGAATTTTTGCGGGGCTTGTGGGAATTTTGGTATTTCGTTTTATGGAGTATTGTACCTCCTGGTATAAGAAACAGGGGGCTTGAGTATGAAAAAAATTGTTATTTCCGGCTATTACGGATTTGGTAATGCAGGAGATGAGGCTATGCTTGATGCAATTCTCGAGGCACTTTTAGAATTGTGCCCCGCTGCAGAATGTACTGTAATCTCGGGAAATCCGGAGAACACTATGAAAAAGCACGGAGTAAAAGCAATCCCTCGATTTTCTTTTACTCAAATATTTGAAGCTATTAATAATTGTCATCTCCTTATCAGTGGTGGTGGAAGTTTGCTTCAAGATGTTACTAGCGATCGAAGTATTTATTACTATTTAAGCATTATAAAAATGGCAACACTTTTAAATAAGCCTGTTATGCTTTATGCTCAAGGCATTGGTCCCATAAGAAGAAAAATGGCTAAAATGGTGGCTACAAAAGTGCTGAATTCCGTTGATTTAATAACGGTCAGGGATGAGGATTCTCGTGAAGAGTTACGCCATTTAGGTGTAACGGGACCTCTAATTGAAACGACGGCAGATGTGGTTTTAGGAATTCACCAAGTGGATAAAATGCTGGGCCGGAGACTATTGGAAGAATATGATATTTCAGGCGTTAAACCGAGAATCGGAGTATCAGTGAGAGCATGGAAGAATGATACTGCATACAGAGCGGCAATGGCTGACGCTTTGGATAGACTGGGAGAAGAATTGAATTGTGAAATTATCTTTCTCCCCATGCAACACCCACAAGATACAGTAGAGGCAAGAAAGATTGCATCTGCTATGAAGGTTGAGGCTGTAATTCTTGAGAAGGCGTATACTACATCAGAGCTATTATCCCTATGTGGATGCATGGATGTTCTCATAGGAATACGACTCCATGCATTGATTTTTGCATCAATTATGGAAAGACCTATAATTGGTATTTCTTATGATCCTAAAATCAGACGTTTTTTAGAAACTATAGGTGAAACCGAAATTGGTACGCTAACAGAACTTGAATCGGAGAAACTGGTAGAGGCCGTAAAGAAAAGGCTAAATGAAAAGGCTATAAGTGGAGAAAAAAAGAATGCCATTGACCGATTAAGAAAGGCGGCATTAAAAAATGCTACATTGGCCATCGGATTGTTGGATAGTAAATAGCATCGCTTATAAACAGGAGGAGAATTATGTCTACATTGACAGCGGAACAAGTAAGAGAAGTTAAAGCAAGAGCTAAGGAAATCCGTGTGGATATTATTAAATCGATAACCGAGGCGAAGTCGGGGCATCCGGGGGGATCCTTATCGCTAGCAGATGTAATGGCTTTACTCTATTTTGTGGAGATGAAGGTGGATCCGTCAAATCCAAAAGACCCGATGAGAGATCGCTTTGTTTTATCAAAAGGACATGGTGCCCCTGTTTTATATGCCACCTTGGCGGCAAAGGGTTATTTTGCGAAAGATGAATTATTAAAATTGCGAAAGGTTTCCTGCATGCTGCAAGGACATCCTGATATGAAATACACTCCCGGTGTAGACATGTCAACCGGTTCTCTGGGGCAGGGGATCAGCGCGGCATGCGGAATGGCGTTGGCAGGTAAAATTGATGAAAACCCATACCGCGTGTTCTCTATTCTTGGGGACGGCGAATTGGAGGAAGGACAAGTTTGGGAGGCTGCTATGTTTGCGGCTCATTATAAGCTTGATAATCTTACAGCCTTTGTCGATTTTAATGGACTTCAAATTGACGGAGATATAACCAAAGTTATGTCCCCCCTCCCTATACCGGAAAAATTCCGTGCCTTTGGATGGCATGTGATTGTTACAAGCGCACATGATATAGAAGCTCTTCATAGTGCAATAGAAGAAGCACGACAAACAAAGGATAAACCGACAATGATTGTTATGAAGTCTGTTAAAGGTAAAGGGGTAAAAGTTATGGAAAATGCGGCAGGTTGGCATGGTAAAGCGCCTTCAACAGAAGAATGTGTAGATTTTGTTAAAGAAATTGAGGAGGCATAAAAATGGGGAAGGCAACACGTGAAGCATATGGTGAAGCTCTTGCAAAGTTGGGCGAATCTCATAAAGATATAGTTGTATTAGATGCAGACCTATCTAAATCAACAAAAACGGATGTGTTTAAAACAACTTTTCCTGAACGCTTTTTTAATGTGGGTATAGCTGAACAAAATTTAGTCAGTGTATCGGCAGGTCTGGCCGCAGCAGGCAAGAAGCCTTATGCGTCTTCTTTTGCCATGTTTGCGACAGGAAGGGCTTTTGAGCAGGTGAGAAATGCAGTTTGCTATCCTAATTTAAACGTTAAAATATGTGCTACTCATGCAGGTATTACCGTGGGTGAAGACGGTGCAACCCACCAAAGTAATGAGGATATTGCTTGTATGCGAGTTCTTCCGAATATGACGGTTGTTGTTCCTGCCGATGCAGCGGAAACCGAAGCAGTGCTAGAATGGAGCGCGGAATATGTGGGTCCGGCATATATACGTTTAGGTCGTGCCGGTGTTGATGACGTAACGCCTAAAGGCTACAAGTTTCAACCGGGTAAGTCGACTAAACTTAGAGAGGGTAATAATGCTACGATAATTGCTTGCGGTGCTATGGTTGGTCCTGCCGTAAACGCAGCCAATATTCTTTCTGAAGAAGGTATAGAGGTTCGTGTAATAAATATGGCATCCATAAAACCAATTGATGAAGAGGCTATTATCGCAGCCGCAAAGGATACGGGAGCTATTGTCACAGCGGAGGAACATAATATTATCGGCGGATTGGGCGGAGCTGTAGCGGAAGTGCTTGTCGGTAATGCTCCGGTTCCCATGCATTTTGTGGGAATAAAAGATACTTTTGGAGAATCAGGTACTCCAAAGGAATTGATGCAAAAATATGGTTTGACTTCTGATGATATAGTCTTGGCAGTTAAATCTGTTATGGCTCGTAAATAGTAAAGGAAATAAATGCATGATAGATTTTAAGAATGTAAGAAAGATATATCCGAACGGTTCAATAGCTTTGGATCAAATTTCTGTACATATTGACAAAGGAGAATTTGTGTTTTTGGTGGGGGCAAGCGGTGCGGGAAAGTCCACTTTTATTAAGCTGCTCTCTCGTGAAGAGGTACCTAATGAGGGGTCTGTAATAGTTAATACTACGGACGTAACAAATTTAAAGAAAAAAAAGATCCCTCATTTAAGAAGAAAGCTAGGCATTGTTTTTCAGGATTTCCGATTGCTTCCTAATAAAACGGTATCTGAAAATGTTGCTTTTGCACTTGAGGTAATTGAGGAAGCACCGTCTGAAATAAAAAAGAAGGTAAATGCGGTGTTAGAAATGGTAGGATTACTTCATAAAGCTAATGATTTGCCTCATAATTTAAGTGGTGGGGAGCAGCAACGGGTTGCTATTGCAAGGGCAATTGTTAACAAACCGCTATTATTAATTGCTGATGAACCAACCGGTAATCTCGATCCAGAAACTAGCAAGGGTATTATGGATTTATTTAAGGAGATCAACAATTTTGGTACAACCATCGTCATGGTTACACATGATATGGATATGGTAAAGTATGTTAATCGAAGAACTATCGTTATTAACGAAGGCCAAATTGTAAAAGATGAAGAAAGAGGAGGAAAGCTGTATGAAAATTAGAACCTTCGGCTACTTCTTCCGAGAAGCATTAACCTCCATGCGTAGAAATGGATTAATGACATTGGCTTCGATTTCGACTGTCACCTTATCGTTATTTATCTTAGGCGTATTCCTATGTGGCGTTGTCAATTTAAATAATATGGCTTCTACCCTGGAGTCTCAGGTAGAGATCAGTATTTATTTAAAAGATAATTTAACGGCACAACAGATTTCAAATGTGGAGAAAAAATTAAAGGCTCTGCCTGATATAAAACAAATACAGTTTGTTAATAAAGAAACCGCTATGGAGCGCTTTAAAGAACGCCTGGGAGAACAGCAAACCTTAGTTAATGCATTAAATGGTGCGAATCCCTTGCCGAACTCCTTTGAGATTGTGTTTGCTACACCTGAAGCGGTAAAACAAACAGCAAAGGTGGTACATACTTACCCTGAAGTTGAGAGCGCTCACTTTGGTCAAGATGTAATTGAGCAGTTATTTCAAATTGCACAAATCATTCGTATCGGAGGAATTGTATTAATTCTTTTCCTCGCAGGAGCCACATTGTTTATTATTTCCAACACCATCCGACTTACAGTATTTGCGAGACGCAAGGAAATCGCCATAATGAAATATGTAGGTGCTACCGATGGATTTATTCGATGGCCTTTCTTGATGGAAGGCGTTTTACTGGGAATATGTGGTGCTACGATAGCATCATTATGCGTATGGCAGTTCTACCTTTTTATTATCATTAAGGTTCAAGACTCTTTAGCTTTTCTTCCTATAGTACCTATGTTACCCTTTATTTATCAATTAGTGGGCGTTTTATTTGCTGTAGGCATATTTGTAGGTGCCGTGGGAAGTACCATTTCTATTCGACAATATATGAAAGTATAAGAAGAAGGTATTCATGAAGTACAATAAAAATATGAAAACATTTTTTTCTGCATTATTGGCTGCTTCTTTACTTGTTTCTTCGGGCATTTATGTATTGGCAGAAGAGGATTTGAATACTAAGCTATCCAATATTCAAGAGCAAATGCAGGTAGAGAAAGAAAAGACGGCAGAAGCAGAAGTCCGCATAGGCAGTATTACAGAACAACTACATCAAATTCAACAAGAATTGGATGCAGCTACGGCGGAGCTAAAGGCGATTGAAGCGCAAAGGATTGCCACGGAAAATGAAATTATAAAAAATGAGCGCATTCTAAAAGAGGCAGAAGCCCGTTTGGCGGAACGGGAAAGAATATTGCATAAACGTGTAAGAGATATTTACATTAACGGTCGTTTAAGTTATTTAGATGTTATTATTGGTGCCAAAAACTTTAATGACTTTGCTAACCGCGTGGAGTTGTTAAAACGCATTATAGATGCCGATATTGCTCTTCTTGATAAAATTAAAGAGGAAAGAGCCTTGATCTTAGAAAAACGTGCCGCACTTGAGCGAGACAAAGCGAAGATTGTGGAATTGCAAAAACAGGCGGAATCTAAAAAGGCTGTTATTGAACAGAAAAAACAAGAGCAACAGGAATTGTTGGCACGCGCTGTTTCAGAACGAGATGCGGCTATGCAAGCCTATAAAGAGTTAGAGGCAACATCAAATGAAGTACGCGCCATGATTCAGGCCAGACAGCAGCAATCAGGAGGCGGTAGCTCCGGAGGCTATGTACAGGGAACAGGACAGTTTATTTGGCCCGGTAACGGACCTCTTACATCACCGTTCGGTTACCGTATACATCCGATATTTGGAACAAGCATTTTACATGCAGGCATCGATATAGGTGTAGACGAAGGATCTCATGTATTTGCAGCAGATTCAGGATATGTTTCGTATGCAGGTTGGCTTGGGGGCTATGGTTATGCCGTTATTATCGACCACGGAAACGGATTATCGACTCTTTATGCACATAATTCGGACTTAGCCGTATCAGAGGGACAAAATGTTTCTCAAGGGCAAATTATTGCATATGCGGGAAGCACAGGTTATTCAACGGGACCTCATATTCACTTTGAAGTACGTGTGAATGGTGAACCGGTTGATCCTATGGGATATTTATAAGGAATAGATATGGAAAAATTTTCTCATCGTTTGCTATTATTTTGTAAAGCCACTGTATACACGATGGTCAGCGGGTGCCTTGTGTTGTGGCTGGCTTTTTGGTATTTTTCAGGTACGCCTACGGGGCTTTTTAAATTCATATTGGTTTACTATGTAAGCGAAAATTATTATATGAATCAAACGGACAGAAAAAATATGTTCGAAGGAGCACTAAAAGGTATTATCAACTCTCTCGGAGAACCGCATACAAAGTACCTTAGTCAGTCTGAATATATGGACATTATTAAACAAACAGAATCTTCCTATAGCGGTATCGGCATATACTTGGGGGATCGCGGAAAGGGAGCAGAAGTTATCAGTCCTATTGAAGATTCTCCGGCCGAAAAAAGCGGTATAAAAAAAGGCGACCTGATAATAGCCGTGGATAACAAAGACACAACCGGTATGAATATCA
>JBHAEC010000102.1:0-4631 GCA_041855385.1 Veillonellaceae bacterium | reverse complement strand
TTCGGAAAGCTTTAGCTTCTCTATCGTTAGAAGAAAGAGAGGCTCGGTATGTGTGTGCCCTGGCTTTGGTATTTCCGGATGGGCGTGAAGTTACGGCAGAGGCATATTGCGAGGGTCTGATTCAAGACAGCTATGAAGGTGATGGGGGATTTGGATATGATCCTCTGTTTTACTTACCCTCTTATGGAAAAACAATGGCACAGATTTCTTTGGAGGAAAAAAACAGTATCAGCCATCGGGGGAGAGCTTTGAAGAAGTTGATGGAAAGGCTAAAACAAGAATGAAACGAATCGGAATTCTTAGTGACACACATGGAAATAGGGATGTTATAGACCGAATTCTCCTACAAGAGGAGAGAACCTGTATAGATATGTGGCTCCATGCCGGTGATTATGGTGACGATGGAAGATATCTTGCCGGAAAAGTAAGCGTTCCCGTGTATGCGGTACGGGGAAATACGGACTTTAGAGTTCCTTTTGAACCTTTGGAACAACTTATTGGATTTGAGGACACATTGATATACATGGTGCATGGGCATCAGTTTGATCCTTTTCAGAGGATGAGCGGGATTTTCTTTATGGCTCAGCAGTATAAGGCAAAATTGGTTGTAACGGGACATACTCATTGCTACGAGCTCTTGGAAGAAGACGGCTGTATATTGGTAAATCCGGGAAGTGCAGCTAAGCCGAGAGATGGCAGGCTCGACAGCTATGTCATAGCTTTCTATGAAAAAGGGCGATTTAGGGTGGAGCGTAAAGAGATAACTACTCAAAAACTGTATTTATAGCGATTAAAGAGCAGTTTTGAGATAACTAAAATTGGTATTGACATGGAATAAGAGAATGTGTAAACTAGTAACATCAAATATCTGAAATAGTGATGATGGAAAAAAGTAATTGCTTTATATGCGCGCAGAGAGCCGTTGGTTGCTGTAAAACGGTGGTATAGAAGTAATGAAGTTCTTTCTTGAACTGTAAAGCTGAACCTGATAGTAGGCTTTACCGGTTTGGCTTCCGTTAACGAGCTATGAGTTGATCGATTCGAGATAAGTAGGGTGGTACCGCGGATAATCCGTCCCTTGGTAGCACTCTTTTTTTGTACCTGTTTTCTCGGCCGGAAGATGGGGGAATCGATAAATAGGGTGGTACCGCGATTCGTCATCGTCCCTTAGAGGGGCGATTTTTTTATTGAATACGTGGAGAAAAAGTAAACCGTTTTGAAGGGAGTTTGAAGAATGAGTATTCCGGTATTAATAGTAGGAGCGTATATTATTCTCCTATTCATTATTTCGTGGAGCGCTAAGAAGCGCTCGGAAGGCAAAACAGAAAATTATATTTTAGCGGGGAGACAGCTGACAACGCCACTAATCACAGTATCCATTATCGGACTTGCCGTAGGTGGGGCTTCTACTATCGGTGTGGCTGAACAGGCGTATACAAAAGGGATTTCGGCCGGCTGGTATACGGCAGCATGGGGAATAGGCGCTATTACTATGGGTTTGACAGTGGCGAAACGCTATCGGATGCTCAATATTACGACGATTCCCGAGATGTTGGAGCGCTATTATGACAAAAAGAGTATGATAGCAGGAATTGCCATACAAATTCTTGTGCAACTTTGTGTAATGAGTTTGCAGTATGTAGCGGGCGGTGCTATTCTTGCGGCACTTATGCCGGAAATATTTACCTTGACTACAGGTATGGTGGTAAGTGCCATCGTGTTTATCGGCATAACATTAATTGGCGGTATGTGGTCGGCCAGCGTATCCAATCTTCTTAATATCAGTTTAAAATACTTCGGCTTTATCATTGCAGTCGTTATGGCTGTAAAAGTGGCAGGAGGGCAAGCCGCCGTTATGGCAAATGCCCCTTCTGCCGTGGCTTTCGATATGTTTGCAGGAGTAGGAAAAATAAAGATTTTATCTTGGATTGTGGTACTTATTACGGTAAATTTATCCATGCAGAGTATCATCCAAATCTCTTTAGGGGCTAAAACCGTTAATGTAGCCAGAAAAGGGTTTATTATCGGTGGAATCATGATGATTCCTATCGGATTCTTGAGCGCTTATCTTGGCGTTATCGCAAAGGAATTATATCCGGCCATGTCGGCCCAATTGGCTTTGCCGCAACTTATAATGTCTTTGAATCCTGTTCTTGCCGGTATCGTACTGGCAGCATTGTGGTCCGCGGATGTAAGTACGGCATGCAATCTTCTTTTGAGTTCGGGAACATTGTTTTCACAGGATATTTATAAGAGGTTTATCAATCCGGAAGTAACGGAAAAGAAATACATGCTGGTTACTCGTTTATCCGTATTGGTAATGGGACTTTTGACTTTCTTCTTCGCCCTTACCATCAGCGGTATTATCAATACACTGATGGCGGGTCTCAGCTTGATGGCGGCGTTTTCAGTCATTGTGCTCATGACATTATATGCGCCAAAGAGGTGCACGAAGGAAGCCGCTTTTTATACTTTGCTTACATCCGTTATTGTGTTGTTGGCCTGGTCTTATTTCCCGAGTATTCGTATCGTATCTGACGTAATTTACATGGAGTGGATTGTTTGTGCCATTGTCTTCTGGACTGTATCGGCGTTAAGTAAAAACGCTATCGTTATTGATAAAAATCTACAGGAAACTTTGACGCATCCTGTTCGTGAGGAATTGGTGAGTGTAGCGGAAAAGGTTAGGTAAGGATGTATAATCTCAATCCAATTAAATAATATTTGTCCCTTTATAAATGTATTTTTGTAAAGGGTAAGAGAAAAAGAGAAGAGAACATTTATGAAAAAGCCTGCTCGGTTGAGGGCAGGCTTTTTTTGCTGTAAAATAAGGGGTAATATATGTTAAGGCTTAAAAAAAAGAAACATCAGTTAAGGAGACCGAATTGGCTAAAAGACTTAGGGATCGACTGATTCAGTTGAGAGATAATGAAAAAGGCGGATACAGGAAGATAAAGGGCACAGCACGATCCTTTGCTTTACTCTACCCAAACCGATATTATGTAGGAATGAGTAATTTGGGATTTCAAATTATTTACCAAGAAGTTAATGAGCGTGATGATACATTGTGTGAACGGTTCTTCTTGCCGGAAAAGAGTGAAATGGACCTTTATGAGAAAACGGGGACACCTCTTTTGAGCGTGGAGTCTCAACGTCCGCTATATGACTTTGAGATTATAGGTATAGATATTACCTATGAAATGGATTATTTTAATATTCCCTTAGCACTACGGATGGGAAAGGTGCCTCTTTATGCCAAAAATAGGACGTCCCGCGATGCCTATGTCATTGCAGGAGGCCCTTGTGCAACCTTTAATCCGGAACCATTTGCGGATTTTATGGACGCTTGTATTATCGGAGAAGGAGAAGAAGTAATTCATGAACTCTTAGAGACCCTATATAGAGCTAAAGAACGGGGACTTTCTCGTCCGGATGTGTTGCGGGAACTCGCCCTTATAGAGGGAGTTTATGTGCCGTCTTTATATACTCCTTTATATGATGAGGGAAGGCAAATCGGACTTGCTTGTGAGGAGGGAGCACCCCAAAAGATAAGCCGCCGATGGGGGGAGCTTAACCGTCATGGAGAAACGATAATTGAAACGGACTTTACCGAGTTTGGCGGGATGTACTTGCTCGAGGTGGCTCGCGGTTGCGGGAGGCACTGCCGATTTTGTATGGCCGGATATTGTTATCGTAAGCCCCGTGTCCGAACACTGGACAGTTTGAAAGAAGGGGTGGATCGAGCCGCTTTGAGTAATAAAAAAGTAGGTCTTATGGGGGCGGCTATTTCGGATTATCCCGAGATTGACTCCCTTGTTTCCTATATAAGGCAAAAAGGATTAGCTTTCAGCTGTGCTTCTTTGCGCGCCGATACATTAACGTGGCCTGTGGTGCAAGGATTGGCGGAAAGCGGACAGAAAACGATCACCATAGCTCCCGAGGCGGGAAGTGAGCGGCTAAGACGGGTAATTAATAAAGGTCTTTCCGAAAAAGAAATCCACAAAGCTATTGCTATGGCCGGTGAAGCCGGAATTCGGCAAATTCGCATGTATATTATGGTAGGGCTTCCCACAGAAACATGGGAAGATATGGGATTAATAGTAAAGATGGGAGAAGACGCATTGGCACACATGGATCAAGCGGGCTGTAAAGGACGATTGACACTAAGCGTAAACCCTTTTATACCTAAACCGTTTACTCCCTTTCAATGGTGTTCCATGGCGAATCAAAAAGAAGTGGAAAAAAAATTGGACTACCTCAGAAAAGCCTTCAAGAAGAACAATCGCATAGAAGTGTTGGCGGAATCGACGAGAGAAGCCTATATTCAAGCTGTTTTGGCAAGAGGGGAACGCTGTTTGGCGCCTATTCTCTCCTTCGCATCTTCCGAAGGGGGGGCAAAATCTTTTAAAAGAGCTTGTAAAGAGGCCGATTACGATATAGATGACAGTCTTTACAGAGAACGCCGAAAAGACGAATTTCTTCCATGGCAGATGCTGGATATGCACTTGAAGGAAGATTATTTATGGCAGGAGCGTCTTGCAGCAGAAAGCGAGAGATATACGGATCCTTGCCGGGAATGTTGTAAGCGTTGTGGTGTGTGTAAATAGAAAGACGTTTATTTCCTTTATAAG
>JBHAEC010000101.1:0-10494 GCA_041855385.1 Veillonellaceae bacterium | reverse complement strand
GATTGGGAGAAAATGTTTTTAGAAAAACTACTGGAAGAATTTGATTCCAAGCGCAAATTTTAATCGACACTCCTACTCTCATAAAAAGGATTAGCCTTGAGATATATCTCAAGGCTAATCCTTTTTTCTGATTGGTTTTCCTAAAACTATTAGATCTGATCTTGCCGAATAGCACCAACTTTTCTAATACTGTTAATCGTATCCTTATCCAGTTTTTTTACCAACATAATGGCTAAACGGATCGCCGATTCCATATCTTCTATAGCACAATAATTGTGAGAACTGTGGATGTAGCGACAAGGTACACTTAACACTAAAGTTGGAATACCTCCCATGGTAAGGCTGATTTTCCCCGCATTGGTTCCCCCTCCACGTCGCACTGCCTCTTGAAACGGAATCTTTTCTTTTTGTGCTGTCTCCCTGGCAATCTGCGCAAAAACCGGATTCGTGATGTATGAGTTATCGCCCAGCCTCAACTGTACACCTTTTTTCATGCTCCCCTGTGCCACCGAAGAGGATACAAAAAAGTCATCACAGGGAGCCCCTTCAAAAACGATAGCTATATCCGGATTTATCCTTCTTGTTGCTACTGTCGCCCCCCTTAATCCCAACTCTTCTTGGGAGGAAAAAAGACCTGCTATTTTTACAGGCAGAGAATCCTCCTCCTTCAATCTGTCAAGCGTTTCCACCAAACAGGTGCATCCTACACGGTTATCAAATGATTTCCCGGCACAAACCCCTGTTTTCTCCTCGTAGGAGAACTCTCCGTCAAAAACGATGGGATCTCCTAGAGCTATTCCAAAAACATCTTCCACATCTCTTCGATTCGTCGCCCCCACATCAATTATCATCGTTTCCACAGAGGGTTTTCCCTGATTCCGTTCCGCATCATTCATAAAGTGAACCGGCTTTGCCGTAATCACTCCCTTTACTTTTTCTCCCCGCCTGGTTCGAATCAGCACTTTATGCCCGGATAGCGTAGAAGGAGCAATCCCTCCCAATGCCATAAAAGCAATACTCCCATTGTCATTAATGGACTGCACCATAAATCCGCACTCATCCATATGTGCATCAATGAGAAGGCAA
Source organism: Veillonellaceae bacterium (assembly GCA_041855385.1). Lineage (GTDB taxonomy): Bacteria > Bacillota > Negativicutes > Veillonellales > Veillonellaceae > JBHAEC01. Next base: position 9,408 of record JBHAEC010000101.1, on the reverse strand, counting down.
GGTTTATCTTCTTCTCCCTGCTCATACACATATACATTGTTCATACTATCACTTTCCAGCCTATGGTCCGGCAAATACTCGGCAATCAAAGGAATCAACTCCTCTTCAAAGCCTGCAGGGCCGAAAGCATTGGAAAAACGCTCCAGAATTCTAATCATTTTGTCTTGTCTTTTCATATATTCCGTTCCCGTCTATGTACAATTACATTCCCTTTTATGCCCCGAACATCCCTAGCCGGTAGCCAAGAAGTACCGCCGTAACCATCGCCATACATCCTACCAGCAGGTAATCCGGTACATTCATGGATACTTTATTGGAAAAACTGCGCTCTTTACTTCCAAATCCGCGAAGTTCCAGTGATAATGCCATTGTTTCAGAACGATCCAAAGATTTTAATACTAAAGGTTGCATAATAGATGCATAAGATTGTAATCGCTTGAACAAATTCCCTTCTATACCCATTCCTCTGCATGCTTGTGCTTCCTGAACCGCCTTGCTTTCCGCAATAAAATCGGGCACAAATCGAAGGGCTGCAGTAAACATGAAGGCATATTCATAAGGCACCTTGCACTGTGTTACGAGAGAAGCTGTCAAATCCTGTAAACGAGTCGTCGCCAAGAGATAAATAAACACTACGGTCATGCAAAGCATACGAATCCCCGTAACCAATGCGGACTCAATCGTACCTCCACCTAAAAACTGAACCAGTGCCAAAAATCCCGCAAAAATAAATAGCGCCATAACCGCACGAATTTGCTTAACCAAAAGGCCCATTATCGCCAAAAGAAGTAGTTCTATACCTAATAATATAGCCAAATCAGGGGATGTGCGAAGTAATAATGACCACAAGGAAAACGCTCCTGTAGCGATAATTTTAGTAATCGGTACAACTTTCATCCTATTCCTCTCCTCTTCTTTGTAATAAGGCTTTTTCAAATGCTTTCATAGAGGCACAGTATCCCAATCCCGAAACGCTAAGGCTCAGCTCTACACAAGGAGGGCGACTAAGGCCCAGTTCTTCCAAGTCATCTCTATTGGTAAACAGTTCCTGAGGAGTACCGTCAAAAGCCTTTGTTCCATATCCGATAACAATAACACGAGTGCAAAATTCAGCCATAAGCTCCATATCATGGGTCACCAAAATGATACTCAAGCCCTCTCTATGAAGCTCCACCAGAAGTTCCATAAGCTCGGCCGTTTCTTTTCCATCCTGCCCGCTGGTGGGCTCGTCCAAGATTAGAATTTTAGATCTCATAGCCAAAGCCGATGCAATAGCCACCCGCTGTTTTTCTCCTCTTCGAAGACTCAGAGGATAACTCTTGCTCAGATGGGAAATTCCGGTTTTTTTCATCACTTCCGCCACAATCTGTCTACACTCTTCCGGAGTATAGCCCAACTGTTCGGGACCGAAGGATATCTCCTCTTCCACCGTGTTCCTGAACATTTGTCTATCGGGCTTTTGAAAAACATAACCTATAAACTTTCCTCGCTCTGACGGCGGCATAGCGCTGATGTTGGTGCCAAGATAAAAAATCTCTCCCTCATCTGCCGTTTCAAGCCCTACTAAAATACGAGTAACAGTTGTCTTCCCGCATCCGTTTCGCCCACCGATAGCTATAAACTCTCCCTCATCAACGGTGAAACTCACGTTTTTAAATACAGGCTCTCGCGGTATATATGAAAACCCAATATCCTTTACCTCAAGCATGCGCTTCACCTCCTAAGGTCTTAAGCCCCTGTTTTGCTTTTTCTACATCAAACCATGTATGTTCAAAAGTATATCCGTTTTTCTCCAATTCCATCTGGCAGACGAAAAGGCTTGGCAATGTTTCTACATAGATTTGATGCTCATACATATATCTGAGGGTCCCTTCCACTCCATTATCCATTACCAATTCACCATCCACCATCAATGCCAGTCGGTTTGCATAGGGGATAGCCGCATGTAAATCGTGATCTATTACCACGACTGTAATACCATATTCCTTATTTAAAGACCCGATTAATTTATAAAACTCTTCCGTCCCTTCCGGATCCAGAGAACTTGTGGGTTCATCAAAAACCAGAATTTGCGGGTCCGTTGCCAATACCGAGGCAATTGCCAAGCGCTGACGCTGCCCTCCGGAAAGTTTAGCAATCTGCCTCGTTTCCAATCCGGATAACCCAACTTGTGCTAGCACACGTTTTGTCCGTTCTTCAATCTCTATTGTCCCATATCCTCTATTCTCGAGAGCGAAGGCTATCTCTTCTTCCACCGTCATCGTCACTAACTGCGTATCGTAATCAGCCAACACTGTTCCCACTTGCAATGCTAAGTCCGCAATGGATGTTTGCGTTACCGCTTGTCCATTAACAAATACCATTCCGGTCATCGTTCCACCGTAAAAATGAGGAACCGCGCCTGACATAGCCATGCACAAAGTGCTCTTACCACAGCCTGCAGGCCCTGTAATAACAAGAAAATCCCGAGGGTGGACGGCAATGGAGACATCCTTAATGGCAGGATGCCCCGCCTTTCCATAAGTATAACTTAGATGTTCTACAGAAATAATTCCCTCTTGACCCTGCACCAGATTATATCCGCTATGATCGCTTACTTTTGCTTCCCTGCTGTCCGGCAAAAACCCTCTCGTAGCAAATAATTTCTTTGCCGGAAAATAAAGGACAGGCGTAGCAATCATATTGCAAAGTGCCACCATAAATACGAAGGGCCACATGCCGTACAAATATGCTTTAAGAGGCATGTTTAACGCAAAATATAATACGGTAATAAATGTCCCTCCGGAAAATATGGTTGTCACAAAACCGGTAAGAAAGGGCATAAAATCCAGTTTGCCTAAGCGAATATGCCCAAGCGTATGTACAAGGACAGCACAAGTCAGTGCCCCAACAGGCTCACTGAGAAAGTTACCATAGGGAAATCCCGATTTCGACGTCATTACATTAATTAGAGCCGCGACCATTCCGATGCCGAAAGATTGTTTGTAGGTAGCTCTCGTCAAAGCAATAGCAATACAATACATGGCAATGGTCCAATTCGGCGTTACTCCGGCAAAGCTGGGGCTTACCAAGTGTAAAATGGCTCCTATAGCCAGCAATAACGTGCTCACTGTAATCCAACGATATTGCCCTCCTTGCGTTCTTCGATATACCAAGGTTGAAATATCTTTTATTCTCTCCATGTTCTCCTCCTATACAAAAAAACCTTTCACCCCTATATTACAAGGGACGAAAGGTTATGATTCCGCGGTGCCACCCTAATTGACTTAAATAAGTCCGGCTTACTACGTACGGCCGAAGCGATACGTGCTCTTTTGATAACGGTAAGAGACTACCGATGACGCCTAGCCGTTTGGTTCGGGCCATATCTCACAGGTCCATTCACTACCATATCCTGCATCGGGCTTACACCGTCCCCGATTCGCTGAAGCTGAGTCTCGTAGCTACTCCTCCTGATCACAGATGTTTCTATTGAATTACGGCTATTATATAATGATAAAATAGTTTCGTCAATACATAATTTAAAAGCTCTTTTTCTACAAGAGACTCCTTCTCAAAAAATTGTCTTTATTTATGATAATTGTTGTATAATAAGTAGATAGAGATTATCTACCACATATCTTGTGGCAAACTATATTCAGGAGCTATCATCATGAAAATTTTTTCACGAATATCCTATATTATTCTCTCTACTCTCTTAGTTAGTGCATTTTTGCTTACAAGTGGCTGTAGAGACAGGTCTTTACCGGCCCCTTCCGTCAAGGAAGCTAAAAAAGTAAGCATCGCCTTGCTTCGCTTATCCAGCTCAGCACCCATATTTATCGGTATAGAAAAAGGGTTTTTCCAAGAGGAAGGTATTGACCTAAAGCCGGAATGGTTTGACGCTGCTCAACCCATCGCTGTCGCCACAGCTTCCAACAAGGTTGATGTCGGCGCTACGGGCATTACCGCCGGCCTTTACAATATGGTGGCACAAGGGCAAAAAATTACTATCGTCGCCGACAAAGGGCGTGAGGAAAAAGGTGTTCTCTCCACCGCGCTCATGGTGAATTCCAGTGCCTATAATGATGGAATAAAGGATATTATCTCTCTTAAGGGAAAAACTGTCGGCATTACTCAATCGGGCTCTACTTTTGATTATATGATCGGGAGAGTGCTAGAAAGTCACGGCCTTTCTCGCTCCGATGTTAATCTTATCCCCTTAGGGAAGCTTAGTTCCGTCCTCTCAGCGCTAGAAAGCAAACAAATTGACGCCGCCATTTTAAACCAGCCCCATATATCCAAAGCGGAAGAGGCCGGCTATGCCAAAGTACTACTTTCCATAGGAGACATAATTCCTTACCAAACCTCAGGAATTTTCTTCAGTCCCTCTTTTCTGAAGGACAAAGATACCGCTCTTGCCTTCATGAGAGCCTATATCAAATCTTCCACTTACTACTATGACGCCGCATTGACAAAAGAAAAAGGGAAACAATATGACGAAGTGTTACAAATCATTTCCAAATATACCAATGCCCCTGTTTCTACCGTTGCCAAAGGTCTTCCCTATATGGATAGAACCGGTAAACTGCTGGCAGAAGATATACAAACACAGATTGACTGGTATTATAAAGAAGGTCTTTTGATAAAACCCATAAAAGCAGAAGAAATTATAGACATGACATTTTGGGAAAAAGCCTCCGCCGGCAAGTAAGAGGTAAAATATGAATCTTGTAATCGAAAACGTTTCAAAAAAGTATACCAATAGCCAAGGCCTCTCTGTCGAAGCATTAAAGGATGTTTCTTTATGTGTAGGAGAAAAAGAATTCGTTGTCCTCCTGGGGCCTTCCGGATGTGGAAAATCCACCCTCCTTCACATGGTAGGTGGATTATTACAACCTTCGTCGGGACGCATTTACTTTGACAATCTTAAAGAGAACCGTGATCCTGTAGTCGCAACGGTATTCCAGGAAATCGGGCTCTTCCCCTGGCTAAACGTATCAGACAACGTCTCTTTTGGCCTGGAAGAACTCCCCTTATCAAAAGAAGAAAAAAAGGCTATAACAGAAAAAAATATTCGCTTGGTGGGACTGCAGGGGTTTGAAACTTCCTATCCCCATCAGTTATCCGGCGGCATGAAGCAACGTGCCGGCATCGCCCGCGCCCTTTCCGTTAATCCTGATTTACTGTTAATGGACGAACCTTTTTCAGCACTGGATGCACAAACAAGAACACTCTTACAAGAAGAACTTCTACAAATATGGGAGAACTCCAAACTATCCACTCTATATGTTACACATAGCATCAGCGAAGCCGTTTACTTAGCTGATCGAATTATTGTCTTTTCTCATCGCCCGGGGCGAATCAAAGAGGTTATTTCCGTCAATCTGCCCCGATTGAACCGTGACAAAGGAGAAAACCTTCCTATCTTTGACTCCTATGTAAATCACATATGGAACCTTATCCGCAAAGATGCAGAAATCGCTTTGCGTGCAGGAGGTGAATAATATGTCCTATCAAAAAGAGGTTTATCATCGATTAGCCTTCCTGGAGGCAAAACCATCTCCTTACTTTGTTTACATAACGCTATTTACTTTCCTTATCATATGGGAATTACTGGTACAACTTAATGTAATCAACGCCGTCTTCTTACCCTCTCCCTCATCTATTCTGGATGCTCTTTTTGAAATGATAAAAAGCGGAGAGTTATGGGGTAATTTGTGGGCCTCTTTGTATAGAATCGCACTGGGTTTTTCCTTAGGATCACTTCTTGGCATAGCCTTTGGCCTCCTTCTCGGATACTCTCGCTTGGCCGACGCCATTGGAACACCTATTATTTACGCACTATATCCTATTCCCAAAATTGCTCTTTTGCCACTGATTATTCTATGGCTGGGCATAGGGGAACTGTCAAAAGTGACTATTATCGCCTTAGGCGTCTTTTTCCCCGTTGTGATCAATACTTATAGCGGAGTAAAACATGTGGAATGCCTCTTCATAAAAGTGGCCGCCAGTTTTTCTGTCAGCCCTTCTCGTTTACTGCGTCATGTAATATGGCCTGCCGCTCTCCCTTCCGTTTTTTCCGGCCTCAAACTGGGGGCCGGTACGGCACTGCTCCTCCTTGTGGCCGCAGAAATGATTGCCGCAAAAGAGGGTTTGGGCGCCTTAATCCTTCACTACGGCGATCTACTTATCACCACAAAACTCATGGCGGGGATTGTTATTTTATCCCTTTTAGGACTTCTCTTCAATACAGTCTTATCCGCACTTGAAAAGCGATTTATTCCACATAAATAAATTGATATCCTTTCATTTACGATACTTTTAAAGAGCTCCTGATCCTCGAGGTCGGGGCTTTTTTTATGCAACAAAGTATGAAAACCGCTCTATATTGCAATATTAGCAACTTACCAATATTTTATTCTGCATAAATTCTATAGTATAATGATTGTGTGCTTGTTTAATTTTCATGAGAGGGGCTTTAATGTATGAAAGGTGGTTATTTATGAATATTATTCTCGCAGTCTTAGTTGTTCTCTGGGTCGGCACCTTGGTGTACAAACGCTACAAGGCGCAGGCCGTACTGTTCTTGGCCGGCATCATCCTGATGATTGCCGCTTCTTTGATGGGATATAAATCTCCTCTTGCGGCAAAAGCTGCTACGGGCTTCTTCCTTTTTGACATCTTTGAATTTATTAAATCCGTATTCAGTAGCCGTGCAGCAGGTTTAGGTCTTAATATTATGGCAGTTGCAGGCTTTGCTCGCTACATGGACCATATCGGAGCATCCCGTGCCTTGGTTAACTTGACAATCAAACCCTTGTTGGCACTAAAATCTCCTTACATTGTAATGAGCGGATGTTGGGCAATGGGTATGTGTATCGGCTTGGCCATCAATAGTGCCTCCGGTCTTGCTATGTTATTGATGGTAACTGTGTATCCTGTGCTATTGGCATTAGGCGTAAGCAAGCTTTCTGCCGCTGCAGCTATTGCTACAACACTTTGCCTTGACTGGAGCCCAAGCGATACAGGAACTATCTTTGCAGCGGAAATTGCAAAGGTGGACCCTGTAACCTATTGGCACTCCTATCAGGTACCTATCGCATTATGTGTATTTCCGGTAGTTGCTATTTTGCACTTCTTCACGCAACGCTACATGGACAAACGAGACGGCCATATAGTGCAGCCTCAAATAGCAGAAGTAAATACCGATAATGTAGACACCTCCGCAGCAGACAAAGAAGTGCCTTTAATTTACGCTCTTCTTCCGGTTATACCATTGGCGTTGATTCTCTCTTTCTCCAGCCTATGGATTTCTTGGATTAAGATGAACATTATTATGGCTATGTTTATCGGTACCGTAATTGGTATGATTTTCCAATTTATTCGTACTCGTGACGGCAAGTCTACACTTGAAGATTTACAAGTATTCTTTGACGGAATGGGTCGCCAGATGGCCAATGTAGTCAGCCTTATCGTAGCCGGTGAAACCTTTGCAAAAGGGCTCATGGTAATCGGTGCCATTGACGCTTTAATCGGCGCTGCACAAAACTCCGGATTCGGTGGTGTAGGAATTACTCTTGTTATGGTTGGCATTATTGGGGTATCTGCCATTGTTATGGGCTCCGGTAATGCTCCGTTCTTTGCCTTTGCAAACTTGGTTCCGGATATCGCTGCAAAAACCGGTATTGCCACGGTACTCATGATTTTACCGATGCACTTCATCGCCAGTGCGGCTCGTGCTATTTCCCCGATTACAGCAGTTATTGTTGTTACTGCAGGGATGGCGGGCATTTCTTCCTTCGACTTGGTTAAACGTACAGCGATTCCAATGATCGGTGCCTGCATCACTTTAGTAGCGGCAAACTTCTTCTTATTCTTTTAATCCCTTAGCCCCTATCATGTCGGATTATTGAATAATAAGTCATCAATGAAGTTTATAAAATATAAAATACCCCACAGCAGAGAAAGTTCTTCCAGGAAATACCTGACTACTTTCCGACTGTGGGGTATTTATTTTTTCATATATTTTCTATTTATCTCCTATATTCCCGTATTGCCTTCTACATCTTGTATATCATGGATCTTCCGTATTATTTTTCTTCTTTCCTGGCAATCATAAAACCTGTAGCTTGTTGATTCGCCATGATTACCACATCCGAAATTTGTACTCTCCTTGGTTGATTAGCCACATACAAAATAATATCCGCAATATCTTCCGGACGAAGTGCCTCCACTCCGGCATAAACCTTTGTCGCTCGATCCGTATCTCCCTTGAATCGAGTTTCACTAAAAGGAGTTTCTACAATTCCCGGCTGAATAGTGGTTACCTTAATATCCGTTTCTATCGTGTCAATGCGAATGCCGTCGCTTAATGTCTTGATTGCCGCCTTCGTCGCACAATACACGGCTCCACCGGCATAGGCATATAACCCTGCTGTAGATCCGAGATTAATAATATGTCCTTTATTCGTCTTAACCATATAGGGAAGAACCGCTCTCGCCACAAAAAAGGCTCCCTTAATATTCGTATCCACCATAGTTTCAATATCATCATATTCACTTAATTGGTATGGATCCAGGCCCTGTGCCAGTCCGGCATTATTTACAAGAATATCCACGGATCCTAAATTTCCTATGAGAGAATCGATTTTTTCCTTAATTGACTCTTTATCCCGCACATCAAGAGTAAAGGTATGCACCGTAGCTCCATATTCCTTCTCAAGTGTCTTTTTTACTTCTTCAAGAACCTCTTTACGCCTAGCACAAAGAACAACCTCATCTCCGTATTTTGCAAAAGCATGTGCCGTTGCAAGACCAATCCCCGATGTAGCACCCGTAATTAGCACTTTACGTTTTATCATATTTCACACTCCTCTCAATACCAATACTTACCCCTTTTTTGACAATACTATTATTCCATAAGGAGAAATTAAGGTTAACTCTTTTATTTTTCCGGTTATTTCTCCAACATTTTCTTTAAGACCACATTGTCTGTTTCCTTCATCCCATCTCTTCCTATATCGCCTATAATCTCAACAAAGCGATCAATGGATTCTTTTACTATCCCTTCTCCGGCTCTAAAGCTGTTGCCTGTCTTTGCCTGTTGATACCCTAAAAATCCGGAACTAAGTCCAAGAGCAATTTTATGAGCACAAGAAGACTTGGCTCCGTCACATATAACACCGCTGGCACCGGCCAATGCATTCACTAGAGTCTCTGCTACAATATCCTTTTCTTCTCCCAATAAATAAGCTATACCTGCCACCGAAGCTGCCGCCGCACTAATCACACCACAATAAGCGCTTAATCGCCCAATCCCCTGCTTAATATAGAGGGCCAATAGATTAGCTAAGCACAAGGCACGATGCAATCGATCCTTGCTGATGTTCTTCTCTTCCGCAAAAACCGCAATAGGAACAGAAATAG
>JBHAEC010000100.1:0-4644 GCA_041855385.1 Veillonellaceae bacterium | reverse complement strand
AGCTGGCCGTAATTGTACTCGTCCACGGTCCGTTCTCATAGGTGATACCGCCCGTGAGTTGAAATCTTCCGAACTCCCGATCCCAATATGGTTTTTTAGGATTATCTCCACTTTCTTTTCCCTTCGGATTTTGAATGTTCACGCCTAAACGATAGCCCCATCCATTCTCGCCTTTATACGCCATTTCCGCCTCAAGTCCGGTATTACGGAAGTCAGAATTGATGTATGTGTAGTGATCCAATACACCATTCGTTTTTTGAAGAGTAACTTTAATGTTATCCGTTATTCGAGTATGGTAGAGAGCCACTTTGTAGGAGTGACGATCATGCTTTTTCTTGTACCCCAATTCATAGTTAATCCCTTTTTGAGGCCGTAATCCCGGATTGGGAAGAGCCGTTTCGCTTGCCCCATAAATTTGTGCAAATGTCGGCATAATAAAGGATTGCGAGACATTAACATATACATTTTCATTATCATTTAGTGAATGAATATATTGCCCGGCCGCCGAAAAATTACTGAAATTATTTCGCGCCCCTGTATTCCATGTTTCACGACCGGAAAGAATAATTGTATTCTTTTTATTAAGTCTATGCTCTACCTGTCCGTATACGGCAAAATTATGTCTATCTCTCTCATCGCCTTTCACAAAAACACTCTTATCATAATATTCATTTTGATAGGTCGTTCCCGCTATCACCGTAGTATTATCGGAAATCCACCAAGTCTTTTGAAAATCTACTCCATAACTTCTGTTTCGTTCTTTTGCCTTAGTATATCGTCTACTCGCAGCAGGCGGCTTATGCGTACTTGCATCAAAGTAATTGGGGCCTTCGTACTCAATATTTAACTGGTTGAAATATGTCCTCACCTCTATATCGTCCTTTATATAATTCAATTCAAGCAAATGCTGTTTCGAATTATATACACGACTTTGCTGTACATCTCCAACTTGAGCCGTCCCGGTAGGTTTTACCGCACTAAAAAAGTTTTCATATCCTACTTTGGAATTAAAATAGTTATAGGAAAAGTTAAGATTATCGGTTAGTTTCACTCCCGCATGAAGAGATTGTTTTTTTGCAAAGGTGGCGTCTGCATAGCGATAATTGTCCAATGTGTTAACATGATTTACCCGTCCCCATCTCTCCTTATGGGCCGCGAAAGAAAATTTTTTATCGCCCAAAGACACATCATATAGTCGTTGGTCAAAATTTCCCACACCGATAGAGACGGAGTTATCGCCTTCATCCTTGGTGATAATATTTATAACTCCGGCCATAGCTTCGGATCCATACAATACGGAGCCTCCACCTTTTATGATCTCTACGCGTTCAATGCGCTCAGCAGGAATAGCATCAAGATAGTATTTTCCACGTAATGTGATAGGGCTGCCGTTTACCATAACCAAGGTTCCGTTCTTGATACCGCGCATAGTCACCTCATTACTCATGGTTCCCATAGCCGCTCCACCGGGACCGAATTGTTTATAGTTAACACCCGTTACCATAGCAAGAGCACTATGTAAATTTTGTGCCCCCTGCTTTTGCAGTTCCTCTCCCGTAATTACGGTTGTCGACATGGGCGTATTCAAATCTATTTTTTCCGACCTGGTAGCCGACACAATGATGGGATCCAATTGATAGTCTGACCCGTCTGTGTTTTCCTTCTCTGCCAAAGCGGTAAAGAATACCCCTCCAAGCAAAGTTGTCAAAACCAATCCTGCTACTCTTTTCTTCATATATAACCCCTCCACTTAATTAATTATAATAGATACTATTAAATTATAGTACCTTTTTTATAATTAGTAAATATTATTAATAATGACTTTTTGTGATAGAGAAGCCTCCTCTTTCTTTTTTTGAAACTCCCTCTATAATCCGGTAAAGAGACAGGATGAAAAAAGGGATTTTACTCCCATGTATCGAATTATTTAGACATATTCGGTATTGTTATCTCGCTAATCGTTTGTTATTTTGTATCGCATCTATTTTTTTCGAGAGGAGACTTCTTATGTCAACGCTAACATACTACGGGCATTCCTGTTTTGCTTTAACCAATGAAAAAGAGACTATTATCTTCGATCCCTTCTTGACGGGCAATACGTGGGAAAAAGCAAAAGCGGAAGACATAACATGCCAGTATATTTTTATCAGCCACGGACATGACGACCACTACGGCGATGCCGAAACAATTGCGAAATCAAATGATGCTCTTATCATTTCCACCGCCGAAATCGCTCGAAAGGCCTCTGAAGCAGGGTGTCGGACTCACGCCATGCATTTAGGAGGAAAGTTTGACTTTCCCTTCGGTTCTGTCCGGTTGGTACCTGCCTATCATGGAGCCGGGATTCCGGGAGGCCACGCAGCCGGGTGTATAGTAAAATTCCATGGCAAAACGATTTATTTTGCAGGGGATACGGCTCTATTCGGAGATATGAAGCTACTGGATCGTTTCGGCCCCATCGATTATGCACTCCTTCCAATTGGAGACAACTATACAATGGGCGTTGAGGACGCACTTCTCGCCGCTTCTTGGATTAAGGCCTCCGTCACTATTCCGATTCACTATAAAACATGGCCGGTAATCGATAGAGACCCCGCTGTATTTGTCACTCTTTTGGGCGCACGACATGGGCAGGGTGCCCTTGTGGTAGAACCGGGCGAAACCATCCCCTTATAATCGCACTCCCATTTGTCATTCGAAACACAATAGAAAGTAAAGGCTATAGTCAAAGATGCGAACCCATCTATGCTATAGCCTTTGTTCTTTTATATTGAAAATATACCCCTTTGCCCATCTCCCCAAAGCAAATATTCTGTCCCATTATAACTATTTGAATTGTTTTTTGATTTAGAGTATAATCTTAGGGATATTTATTAGATAAAATACTCATAGCTAAGAGGTGCTTTATGACGTTTTTAGAAGAGGTTAAGCGACGCCGCACATTTGCCATTATTTCTCATCCGGATGCGGGAAAAACAACCTTAACCGAAAAATTATTACTATATGGAGGAGCAATTCATTTGGCCGGCTCCGTTAAGTCCAGAAAAACACAAAAGTACGCAGTATCAGACTGGATGGAAATAGAAAAGCAACGCGGTATTTCCGTCACCAGCTCCGTACTCCAATTTGACTACGACGGCTGTCGCGTTAATATCCTCGACACACCGGGGCATCAGGATTTCTCGGAAGACACGTACCGCACGCTAATGGCTGCCGACAGTGCGGTCATGCTAATTGACATCGCCAAAGGGCTGGAAGCGCAAACCAAGAAACTGTTTGCTGTTTGTAAAGAACGGGGAATTCCTATCTTCACCTTCGTCAACAAACTTGACCATTTCGGACGCAATCCCTTCGATTTAATGGAAGAAATCGAAAACTCCCTTGGCATACGTGCCGTTCCGATGAATTGGCCGGTAGGTATCAATGGGGAATACAAAGGAATTTATGATCGTGAAAATCATACGATTGAACTGTTCAGCAAAGACGAAAGTCATGGGCAAGAGAAATTAAGCTCTGTAAAAGGCTCTGCTGATGATCCTCATTTTCGCCGGATATTGGGAGACGAAATCTATCAAAGCCTACTTGACGATATAGAGTTATTGGATGTGGCAGGCGACAAATTCGACTTCGAGCGCGTTCGCTCCGGTCACTTAACACCGATGTTCTTCGGCTCCGCCATGACAAATTTCGGGGTGAAGCCCTTTTTGGAAAAGTTCCTAGAATTGGCTCCTTCTCCCGCTAAACGCCAAGCTTTAGAAGAACTGGTAACACCCGAATCGGAAGATTTCTCTGCCTTTGTTTTCAAAATACAGGCAAACATGAATCCAAATCATCACGATCGCATCGTATTCATGCGTATTTGTTCCGGTAAATTTGAAAAGGGGATGTCCGTCCTCCATCGTCAATCGGGAAAAACTTTACGACTGTCTCAACCGCAGCAATTTTTGGCTACAGAACGCACGATTATTGACAAAGCTTACCCGGGAGATATTATCGGCGTTTTTGACCCCGGTACAATGGGCGTGGGCGACACACTCTGTGTTTCTAGCCATAAGGTCACCTTTGGAGACTTTCCTGTTTTTCCCCCTGAGTTTTTTGCCCGTGTGCAAGCAAAAGACACCATGAAAAGAAAGCAGTTTGTCAAAGGTATGACACAACTTGCCCAAGAAGGAGCCGTGCAAATTTTCGAACAGCCGCACTCTACCGAATCCTACATTGTTGGTGCCGTAGGCATGCTTCAATTCGAAGTTCTACAATACCGCTTAAAACACGAATACGGAGTTGATCTCTTACACAATTCTCTTCCCTACAGCGTAGCACGTTGGATAGACGGAGAAGTAAATATAAGTGCATTAAAGGGACTGGATAATGCCATGATTGTCCTAGACAACCGAGGCCGGACCGTTATTCTCATTGCCAATGACTGGCAAATGGGATGGGTGGTTGAACGAAATCCCGATGTCACATTCCTCACCACTCCCAAAATTAATCACATGTAAAACAGTATCCCTTCAAATCAAAAACTCGTGAAGAAGTTATTCTTCACGAGTTTTTGATTTGAAGGGATACTGTTTTACATGTGATTAATTTTGGGAGTGGTGAGGAATGTTACATCGGGATTTCGTTCGACCACCCATCCCATTT
>JBHAEC010000099.1:0-4253 GCA_041855385.1 Veillonellaceae bacterium | reverse complement strand
TGATACGCTTTTCCTTCTTCCAATAGGCGTTTCGTTACTGCTTCATACAGGTGAAGTCTCTCGCTTTGACGATAAGGGCCGTTTTCTCCACCTACATCCACCCCTTCATCCCAACTAAGGCCAAGCCAATGAAGTGCCTTCTTTATATTTTCTTCGCTTTCTCTTGTTGAGCGCGCCAAATCCGTATCTTCAATGCGAAGTACGAATGTGCCTTTCTCTTTTTTTGCCAATAACCAGTTAAATAAAGCGGATCTGGCACCCCCGATATGAAAAGGCCCAGTGGGGCTTGGCGCAAATCGAACCTTAAATTTATCCATTAGTTTTCCTCACTTTCCATCAGACTTACTACAGCCTGTGCAATAATACCTTCCTTGTTCCCAATAGGGCCAAGGCCTTCCTGTGTGGTAGCCTTAATGCCGATACGCTCTTTCGGCAATGACAAAATCCGGGACAAATGCATCTTCATCTCCGAAATATGAGGCTGTAGTTTTGGTACCTCCGCAATTACCGTGATATCCACATTATAGGGCGTAATTTTCTTTTCTTTAAGAAGCCGGCATACTTCGGTTAATAAAACCAGACTGGATATATTTTTATACTTTTCCTCTGACGGAGGAAAATAATAACCTATATCGAAAAGTCCGGCTCCACCCAGCAAAGCATCCATCACTGCATGAACAACAACATCTCCGTCAGAATGTCCATCCGGGCCGAGATTGCTCTTTATTTCTACCCCACCCAAAATACAGGGTCTCCCGGGCTTTAATTTATGAATATCGTAGCCGTATCCCACTCTCATCATTGGTCTTTTAACTCCTAAAAAAGATTTTATGGGCTCTATATCTTCCGGTGTTGTCAACTTTATATTACGGTAATCTCCGGTAATAAGCCGTACCGGCTCTCCCATATGCTCTACCAAAGCTACGTCATCGGTAGCTGAAAAGCTTTTCTCTTTCGCATAGGTTAGTGCTTTTTCATAGAGAGCTCGATGAATAGCTTGTGGAGTCTGTACAGCTCGCAAACTGTCTCTCTGTAAAGTTTCTTCTACCAGACCATCTATATCTGCTTTCTTGATTGTGTCCTTAACGGGAATAGCAGGAGCGGCAGCACCTTCTCGTTTCGCCGCTTCAACGACCTTTTCAAAAAGACTTGCTGACGCAACCGGTCTAGCCCCATCGTGAATTACATAAATTTGAGCATCTTTATGGGATCCTCGAATACCGGAGACTACGGAGTCCTGCCTTTCAGTCCCCCCTTTTACCACAACAAAAGGCAACCTCAGAGCTAGAGCTTCTACTTCCCCTCTAACCCGATTCTCTTCCCCTTCTGCCGCAACAACAACGAGCTCATCTATGGATTCCGCTTCGGCGATATGTTTACAGCACCATTGAAGGGAAGAATATCTTCCCAGTTTGAAAAATATTTTATTTTCCTCCTGTTCCATACGGCGGCCGGAACCTGCTGCTAGCAGTATACAACTTACCATCATCTATTCCTCCCGGCAGAATATAGGAGGAAGCATTTGCTTCCTCTCCATAAAATTCCTATTAGATGTCTTAAAGCACGCCCGGACGTGCAAAAATCATACGTCCCGCACTTGTTTGAAGAACAGAGGTAACCACCACATCAATGGACTCATTAACAAAAGTGGAGCCCCCCTGTATAACAATCATTGTTCCGTCTTCCAAATATGCAACACCTTGTCCGTCTTCCTTTCCTTCCTTGACAACCTGCACGTGCATACTTTCTCCGGGAATAAGCATAGGTTTAAGTGCATTGGACAGGTCGTTTAGGTTCAATACCTTAATCCCCTGTAGTACAGCTACTTTGTTCAAATTATAGTCGTTGGTAATGATAGTCCATTGATGTTCCAAGGCCAGTCTCATTAATTTAGAATCTACCTCGGAAATCTCTTCAAAGTCTTCATCCACCACGACAATATCCTCCGGATGGTTGGCCTGCATATCATTCAGTACATCCAGCCCCCGTCTTCCCCTATTTCGCTTTAATGTATCCGATGAATCTGAAATATGTTGTAATTCTTCCAAGACGAACAAAGGTACCACCAAGGGGCCCTCCAAAAAGCCCGTTTCAAAGATGTCCGAAATGCGTCCGTCGATAATAACCGATGTGTCAAGTAATTTACTGACTGTTCCGGGAGATACGAGAACATCGGAAGAAACGCCTTCATCTGTTTTCGACGATACTCGAAGACTCTGTAAGTACTGAGAAATATCGGTGCGTTTTCTCATCATTAACCGCATCCCGATATAGCCGAGTATAGCACTTAGTCCGATGGGAATATACGGACCTACCAGCGGTACATGAAAGAAAGCTGAGCCAATTAAATTAGCAATAATAAGTCCAAAAACCAAACCCAGCGTTCCAAATAGCAAGTCCTGTGCCGAAAACACCGATAGAGACTGTAGGATAATCTTAGAGAGTTTAAGCCCCTGATTGATAAAATACGGTGCCACAATATATCCGATAATGGCCCCCGTTATGCCCCCCAACACAAAGGCTAAAATCTTCACCAAAGAAATTCCGAAAAATCCCATATTTAAAAACTTCATGTCGATCCATGGGGAAAGAAGAGGCATTGTCTCTTCAATCGCTACAAATCCCATAATTGCAAATAACAGAGCAATGACAAAACGAATAATTCTATACGCCATAATTTCACCTCCTTTCCACGTCATATCCAAACCATTCATAACATTTATCCTTCCTTTAGAGAATATTCTATTACTTAATTTACAATCCTTTACTCTTTAAAAACACATTCTAAAGCCTCAGACACAGAGGAGACCCCTATTATAGTAAGATCTTTTCGGATTCCCTTCAGCTGTTTTACATTCGCCTCGGGTATAACAAAGGTAGTAAAGCCAAGCTTTGCTGCATCATAGACCCTCTGTTCTATACGAGGAATGCTTCGCACATTTCCAGTGAGCCCCACTTCACCCATAATAACTGTATGTGCCGGAACCGGCTTATCCTTCATATTAGACACAATCGCTATTGCCATAGCTAAGTCACAAGCGGGTTCATTTATCTTTAGTCCGCCGATAACATTCACATACACATCCTTATTGCTAAGCACAATATGAGATCGTTTCTCCAAAACAGCCAGTAACACAATTAAACGATTCAAATCATATCCTATAGATGTTCGTCTCGGCATACCGAATGCCGTTGTAACCACCAAACTCTGCACCTCAATGAGAATGGGGCGTACCCCTTCCAAAAAGGCTACCACCGCAGAACCCGACTCGTCTTCCCTTCTCTCGGATAAAAGTGCCATGGAAGGATCTTCCAACTCTACGAGACCATGCTCCTCCATAGAAAAAATACCCGTCTCCGAAGTGGATCCGAATCGATTCTTTATAGATCGCAATATACGGAATTGATATGATCGCTCTCCCTCAAAATAAAGTACCACATCTACCATATGCTCCAACATACGGGGACCTGCAATGCTCCCGTCTTTTGTCACGTGACCGATAATAACGACGGGAATTTGCTCTTCTTTAGCAAAGCGTAACAGTCGTGCTGTGCATTCTTTTACCTGTGCCACACTTCCCGGTGCCGATTCGATATCTTCCGCATACATAGTCTGTATCGAGTCGATAACCAAAAACTTAGGCTTCTCTTCGCTTGCTTCTGTTAAAATCCTAGTCAGATTCGTATCAGCTGTAACAATTACTTCTCTTCCCGCTAAGCCCAGTCTATCTGCCCGTATTTTTAGCTGAAATTGTGATTCTTCACCTGATGCGTACCATATCTTTCCCGTTGTTTCAGCAATAGCTTGAGAAATTTGAAGCAGAAGGGTCGATTTCCCTACCCCCGGATCTCCGCCAAGCAAAATCAAGGAACCGGGAACAATTCCCCCGCCAAGCACGCGATCCACTTCTTTGTAATTTGTAGAAATACGTAACGTATCTGCCGGAACGATAGATGCAAGTTCAGTAGGTTTTACCCTTTTACCTTCTCCTTGTCCTGTATGGCTTCTATTCTTCGTCACTTGAGAGGAAACAACCTCTTCTATCATGCTGTTCCATTCTCCGCATTGGGGACACTTTCCCATCCAACGAGACGACTCATTCCCACAATTAGTGCAAAAAAATACGGTTTTTTGTCCTTTACTTTTGCTCATAATCAATTCCTTGGCGTTTACATAGTAAAAAAAGGCAATCACAAACATTTTTATATTCGTGATTGCCTATCTTTTTTCCTGCTTTTTGCAAAGGACATTT
>JBHAEC010000098.1:0-6260 GCA_041855385.1 Veillonellaceae bacterium | reverse complement strand
ATTTTTTGACACTAGCCCCCAACAAGTGAGGGCAGTAATAAAAGTCCAGAATAAAAACTCCTATAACGGCCAATTCAGCTGAAATATAATCATGAAGGCGCTTTACATCTTCTTCTGTGTAATAACCGCGGGCAACACCGCTTTGATTGGTCACAACAATAATCTCGTATCCGGCATTAGTTGCCATCGTTAAAGCTTCTTTGACGCCCTCTACCCACTCAAAGTCTTCAATCTTGTATAGATAGGACTTATCCTTATTAATAACACCATCGCGATCCAAAAAAAGTATTTTCTTCATTAGAAAAACCCTTTGTTCTTTTCAAGTATTTCACAGTATTCCGCTACCGCCTGTTTCATAGGCGTAAATCCTCTGTCATACCCTACCGAAAGGAGTTTTGCCGTATCCGCCTTGGTATAGCTTTGATATTTTCCTTTCAAAATCTCAGGGAAGGGCACATAAGATATTTTACCTTTTCCGCAATAATCTATAATAGCTTGCATAAATTCATTAAATGTATGTGCTTCACCGGTACCGCAATTAAAAATACCGCTGATTTGGGGATTTTCCCAAAAGAAAAAGTTTACATTTACTACATCATTAACATATATAAAATCTCGTACCTGTTCGCCGTCACCATAGCCGTCAATGCCTTTAAATAGCGTAATCTCTCCCGTTTCCTGTAACTTATAGTACATTTGCCGCACTAAAGATGCCATACGATCCTTGTGGTTCTCCTGTGGTCCATACACATTAAAATAGCGAAGTCCCACTACCTGTGACTGCAAACTATCTTGAAAACGACGCACATAACGATCGAAGAAAAGCTTTGAAAATGCATACGGATTGAGAGCTTCTTCACATTCAGGGCTTTCGACAAATCCTTTTTTACCGTTTCCATAAGTGGATCCGGATGAAGCATAGATAAAAGGAATGCGTCGTTCTTGGGAATAATGAAATAAGTTTTTTGATCCTTCGAAGTTATTTTTCATAATAAATCGTCCATTATATTCCATCGTGTCGGAGCATGCTCCTTGGTGAAAAATAACCTCTACAGGGCCGATTTCAAACGTATTATCCGCTACGGCTTTATCAAATTCAATACAATCCATATAATCGATAAAATCAAGCCCCTGTAAGTTTCTACATTTTCTTCCATCCGTCAAGTCATCTACTATAAATATATCGTCACGACCGCGTTCATTCAATTTCTTTACGATATTGCTTCCTATAAACCCTGCTCCTCCGGTTACAATAATCATAATTTTCCCTCCTTTGCCAAGTTTGCGATATTCGTTACCAGAGATGTGGTCGAATAGCCTTCTTCAAAAGATATGATTTCTACATGTTTAACCCATTCTTTGCCAACCACTTCTTCTGCTTTATAATCTCCACCTTTTACCAATATATGAGGACGCAAAACCGCAAGTAATTCATAGGGAGTATCTTCTTCAAAAATGACTACCTCATCCACACATCCCAAAGCCTTAAGAAGAAATGCTCTGTCTTCCGCTCGCACAAGCGGTCTTGTTTCACCCTTTAATCGCATCACGGAGCTATCAGAGTTCACTCCGACAATCAAACGATTCCCGAGTGTAGCGGCTTTTTGCAGATATGTAACATGACCTCGGTGAAGGATATCAAAACAGCCGTTAGTAAACACTACGGTTTCTCCTTCTTTTTTCCACTGCTCGACTTTTTTAGCCAATTCTTCTCTTGTAAGAGGAGCTAACTCCTTTCGTTTTTCTTCCTTTTTTCCCAAAAGTGCAATTAACTCATGACGATGAATCGGATATGTCCCTACATGAGATACAACAATTCCTGCAGCACTATTGGCAATCTTAAGAGCCATGTCGGTATCAAGATTAGCTGCCATGGCGGTAATAATCATTGCCACCACTGTATCCCCGGCTCCACTTACATCAAAAACTTCCTGTTGGGTAGCAGGATCATGCCACACTTGGCCTTCACCATTAACAAGTGTAATACCTTTCGCGGAGCGCGTCACAACTACTTGATTTATACCGTACTTCTTAACTACGCTGAGTGCAGCCGCCACAATAGAGTCATCCTCGTTTTCTACCTTATATCCTACACATTCGGATAATTCTTTTACATTGGGAGTGATAAAATCAGCTCCGCTGTATTTTTCCCAATCTGTTCCCTTGGGATCCACAATAGTAAGTACACCATACTTTTTAGCCAAAGCAATAATCCCTTGCGTTACCGCAGGGGTACATACGCCTTTTCCATAATCAGAGATTACTATACCTTGCACTTTTTTTTCACAGATTTCTTTTACCCAAGCAAGCAGTTCCTCTTGTTGTACTTCCCCTATAAATCCCGCTTCTTCAAAGTCCAAACGAAGCATCTGTTGCCTTGCCCCAAGAATACGCATTTTTGTAGTCGTACTCCTTGATGCATCGACCACCAATCCGTCGGGATAAATATGTTGTGCCTCTAAAAGTGACCATAGCAAATCTTTATTACTATCAGCCCCTACCAAGCCCCCCAAATACACATGGCAATCCAAATTTGCCAAATTGGACGCAACATTGGCCGCTCCGCCTAAAGTGGAGCGTTCCTCTACTACTCGGTTTACCGGCACAGGAGCTTCCGGTGAAATTCGCTCTACTTCACCGAAAATATATCTATCTATCATGACATCGCCTACCACCGCAATGGATAAGCCGGGAAGAACTTTGTTTAAATATTGGTTTACTTTATGATTCATCATGCTCCACCAATTCACAAATGATATGACCAGCTAAAATATGCATTTCTTGGATACGCGCCGTTACCTCGGAAGGAACAGAAAAGCAGAGATCACAAATCTCCTTCATTTTTCCTCCGCCTTTGCCCGTAAAACCTATCGTGTGCATCCCCTTAGAACGAGCCGCCTCCAAGGCTTTTACCACATTTGGACTGTTTCCGGATGTGGAAATTCCAATTAATACATCCCCCATCTGCCCCAAACCTTCTACTTGTCGCTCGAAAATTCTTTCGTAGCCATAGTCATTTCCCACCGCCGTTAAAATGGATGTGTCCGTAGTTAGCGCAATAGCCGGATAGGAACGTCTCTCCTTCTGAAATCTGCCTACAAATTCCGCTGCCAAATGTTGTGCATCTGCAGCAGATCCTCCATTACCACAGAATAAAATCTTTCGGTCCGTTACCAACGCTTCATGACACCGAAGAGCAATTTCTTCAATAACATCATGCTCCGTCAGCATGTCTAATGTATCAGCAAAGACACTTAAGTGATCTTGCAAACGATTAGCTACAATTTCATTCATATTTTGCTCCTCTTGCTCATCCTAAAATTTCGCGCAATACTCGATCCGCATTATAAACAAAAATTTTATCCACATCACGTGCCGGGATTCCTGCATGTACCAACGCATCATAAAGACGAGGCATATCCGATATATCCTCGATTTCCGTAAATGGCGCAATACCGTCAAAATCTGTTCCTAAAGCCACAACATCGGATCCGCCCACTTCGTACATATACTTTGCATGACGTACCATATCAACAATTAAACTCTTCTCAGATGTTCCTAAAAAGTTTTTTGAAAAATTAAGCCCAATTACTCCGCCTTTATTGGCGATAACCTTAATTAAGTCATCCGTAAGATTGCGTGTATGAGGCACCAAAGCTCTGGCATTGGAATGAGAGGCAATGAACGGCTTTTTGCAAATATCGGCCAATTCATATGTTCCTGCGTCATTCAAATGAGAGGAATCAATAATCATGCCCCATTCCTCCATAGCTTCTACAAATTCTCGCCCCTTATCAGTCAATCCCTTTCCCTCATGAGCGGGACCGTGAGGAAAAGAAAGCCCGTTGGGATGATTCCAACTAATGGTAAGAAGGCGAACACCATCGTCATAAGCCTTTCTCAGCTTCAATAAATCGCCTTCAAACACACCGCCTTCTTCTACGGAAAGCATAGCTGCAATTACTCCGTCTGCCTCACACTGCTCAATATCTTTATAAGAGCGAATTAAGCGGATATATTCCTTATTTTCCTCTATATTTTTCATAAAAACTTGTCGCATTTGCTCATATCGACTGTAAGGGTCATCTGTTTCAGCCAAATTGACAAACAACGCAAAATCCTGTAGTTTTGCCTTTCCTTTTTGCAGCTTTTGTATATCTACCTTCCACGGATTTTTATATAAATTACCTTCTTCAGGGGAGTCCGTCAGCATCATTACCGTATCACAATGTAAGTCAATCATGGGTTTTCATCTCCTTTTGTCTTTTACTCTGCAATTTTTTTAGATATTTAAGTTCTTCCATAAAACTATCCACATTGTCGAACTTCCGGTATACCGAAGCAAAGCGTACATAGGCCACTTGATCAATATCTCGCAAATAAGACAGAACCAATTCTCCAATACGCTCCGTCGAAACTTCTCCGGAAAGTTCGTTTCTCATCTGTCTTTCCACTTCATTCACAATTCCATCAATAGTAGTACGGGAAACACTGGATTTATCACAAGAACGCAAAAGTCCCTGCAATAATTTATTTCGATCAAATTGTTCTCTTCGCCCGCTCCTCTTTACCACGATAAGCGGAGCCTGTTCCACCATTTCATAAGTGGTAAATCGTTTCTGACAAGAAATACATTCCCTCCGACGGCGAATACTATTTCCATCATCTGTTGCTCTTGAATCCGTTACCTTTGTGTCATCATGATGACAATAGGGGCATTTCATAATGAACCTCCTGTAGAAAAGAACAAGTCTAGTAGTCAGAGTGGTGCCACACTGATAAGGCTAATCCAATATGGCTCAAATTTACAGTATGTGGTATGATTAACTGTGAGACATATATATAAACATACTCTATTATGTATACACACCCTTCATTATATCAAAAAAACGTAAGCTTTTATACAGTAAAAAAGGTATGTCAACAGACTTAATTTAATATTTTATTTTGCCATTCACATCCTAGTTATTAAAAACTTGAATTATAGAAAATACGCTAATCTATAGAGGAGGAGTTATGCCACCGATTGATCAAATTATAATTACATCCGGACTCAGGTGGGATTTCGTTACACAGCGAATTCATCACTTAACCGCTGAATTTTCAAAAATTTCTTCAGTCGTTTATATTGAACCTCCGAGAGATCTGATTTTCGCTTTGCGTTACATGGTAAAAAATAAAAAACTATACAGATTCAGCAGATTGGAAGGAAATGTTACTATTATTTCTCCTATTATCCCTTTTAAAATCCGCAAATATCCGCAACTTCACAACTGGCTGGAGAAGAAATTTGTTGTAGCAAAGATTAAGACAAGTCTAAAAAAGCTCCCCCAAAAAGATTTTACTGTTTTATTTACCTGTGACCCGTTTCATCAACAATATCTTACAGAAATCAAACACAATTATTCTGTCTATGACTGCGCCGACAATCTCGCAGAGCTCAGTAAAAACAGATTTCCCCATCTCGAGGAAACCGAAGCCGATCACATGAGAAAGGTAGACCTGATTACTGCAACAGCAAAGCTCCTGCAAAAAAAGGCATCCGTACACAACAAGAATGTAATTATCGTTCCCAATGGATGTTCTCCTAAATTTTTTGAACAGCCCTATACTCAAATTAACCCTAACCGTATCGTCATTGGTTTTGTAGGGGCTGTTGACCATTGGTTTGATGTTTCTCTAATTAAGTATATATTGGACAACACAGATAACACGGAATTCATGATAATTGGTCCCGTTAATACGGACTTATCTTTAATTGCTCAACATCACAGGGTTTCCGTTTTAGGCAAAAAATCTTATGAAACGCTTCCTCACTTTATCAGTTCTTTTGACATCTGTATGATACCCTTTAAAGTTACCGAGTTAACTAAAAGTGTTAATCCGATTAAACTTTATGAGTATTTAAGTACGGGAAAACCCATTCTTTCAACGGCCCTGCCTGAGGTTCTCCCCTTGGAAGATATTGTATACATAGGAAAAACGCATAACGAGTTTCCAAGCCTCATCCAAACAGCAGTTCAGG
Organism: Veillonellaceae bacterium; assembly: GCA_041855385.1. GTDB lineage: Bacteria > Bacillota > Negativicutes > Veillonellales > Veillonellaceae > JBHAEC01. The sequence goes on along the minus strand of JBHAEC010000098.1, from coordinate 235 downwards.
AACACAACAAAACGCTCTATGAAAAGCGAATCTCGATCTCCTATAACCACTCATGGGAAGCGAGAGCTAATGCTATAATAGAAAAGATAAAAAAGGATATACATAAGTAAAAATCCCGGAAGATTGACCTATTGATGGTAAGTGCCAGACCATCTTCTCAATCTTCCGGGATTTTACTTATGTATATCCTTTTTTATCTTTTCTATTATAGCGTTAGCCCTCGCTTCCCATGAGT
>JBHAEC010000097.1:0-4762 GCA_041855385.1 Veillonellaceae bacterium | reverse complement strand
CAAATCTCTCGGAGCTACCCCTATAATTTGCTTAACCGACGGAATGAGTATCTTTAGTGCCGACGGAGTCATTTGAATGGATAAAAAGAGGATAATCAAGGGATCTACCAGTTTCGTGTAATGGGCCCATTCAGTTTGTTCCACAAAGTAAGCCACAACAAAACTCAGTAAAATGCTGGATGTTAACATCGCATCAATAGACCAACTTATATTATCAAAATGAATTAAGTTAGATTTCAGCTTTTTATTAATCCGTTTAACATAAAAATAATATGCCCATTCTGCAACAGCAAAAAACAAAGCATAATATATGCCAAGGCCGAAATCCATAGCATGACCTCCGTGAAGGAGGCTGATTATGGCAAGCGCAAAGGCATAGACTACAACAATTAAGGTAAAGCTCCCTTCAACGATGAGAACCAAAGGCTCGAATTGCCAATAACCGAACTGAAAGCGTCTGCTCGTTTCCTTGGATATAAGTTTGCTGGTGGCAAGCATCATCAACTTTATGAGTACAGCAACAAAAGAAAAAATTCCATCCAATAAAATCGCCTGCGAGTTGCTTAATATCCCCATCAATGTTGCCGCTACCGCAACCAAGGCCATAAGACCCGTCGACTGCCACAACAATCGCTGCTCTATTTGTTGTAAGGTAACCATACTCCCTCCTCTTCCATGTAAGATCAGTATTGCTCTCACTTAATGGTACATTTACTCTGTAAATTCATTCTGTTATGCATAAAAAAGGAATGATCCGTTACGAAAAGCACAGGCAAATCACATTAAGTATTTGCAAAGTCGCCATATCGTATCTGACCATTCCTTTTCTTTTTACTCTTTTATTTCTTCTTGAGGCGCTTCCGGTTTCATCAATGGGAATAATAGAACATCGCGAATAGAGGCGGAATTAGTCAGGAACATTACCAAGCGGTCGATACCCACTCCCAGTCCGGCTGTCGGAGGTAATCCATACTCTAAAGCAGTGACAAAGTCTTCATCCATTCGATGAGCTTCATCATCACCTGCTTCGCGTTCTTTCAGTTGCTGTTCAAAACGTTGTTTCTGATCGATAGGATCATTCAATTCGGAAAATCCGTTAGCCAATTCCCGCCCGTAAACAAAAGCCTCAAATCGCTCTGTGGTAAGCGGTTTTTCACGGTTCTGTTTTGCCAGAGGGGAGATCTCAACCGGATGACCATATATAATGGTAGGCTGAATAAGATTTTCTTCCACATAGTCTTCAAAGCAAAGATTCATGATTTTACCAATTCCGTCGGCACTGCCGTATTCGACATTTAACCTGTCGGCAATCGCTCGTGCTTCCTCCAGTGTTTCCACTGCATCAAAATCCTCACCGGTATATTTCTTAATTCCCTCCTGCATAGTCATTCGGTTCCACGGAGGAGTCAAGTCGATTTCAGTCCCCTGATAATTAATTTTATTAGTACCCAAAACTTCCGTAGCACAGTAGGATACGAGGTTTTCCGTTAATCTAATAACATCATCAACATCACCATAAGCCTGATAAGATTCCATCATGGTAAATTCCGGGTTGTGCCTGTTATCAATGCCTTCATTCCTAAAGCTTCGGTTGATTTCGAATACGCGGTCAAATCCACCTACTATCAGTCTCTTTAGGTATAATTCCGGAGAAATACGCATATAAATATCAATGCCTAACGCATTATGATGTGTAATAAACGGTCTTGCCGCCGCACCTCCGGGAATGGGATGCATCATAGGCGTTTCCACTTCCATAAAACGCTGAGCATTCATATATTCACGCACCTTACGAACAATCTCGGTTCGCTTAAAAAAAGTTTGGCGTACATCCGGATTTACAATCAAGTCAACATAGCGCTGACGATAACGCAATTCTGTATCTTTTAGGCCATGCCACTTTTCAGGCAATGGACGTAGTGATTTGGATAATAATGTCAGCTTTTCAACCTTCACTGTCACTTCTTCGGTATGCGTTTTAAACACATGCCCTTCAATTCCCACAATATCGCCGATATCAAGCATTTTCACATGTTTGTAAACATCATCTCCGAGCACATCTTTTCGGAAGTATACTTGGATATCGCCCGTTACATCACGTAAATTGGCAAACGCCGTTTTTCCGTGGGAGCGTATGGTCATTAGTCGCCCTGCAATCACTGCCGGCTGATCTTCATAATCTCTGAAATTATTCTTTAATTGCTCTGCATAATGTTGCACGAAAAAGCGTTGTCCAAAAGGATAGATGCCATCTGCTTCGTACTGCCCCAACTTTTCACGGCGAATTATCATTTGATCATTAAGATTTTCTAAGCTTTCTTCTTGCACTACTACGTTGTCTTCCGTATGCATAAGGATCAGCCTCCTCTTCTTCCCTTAATCCGCTTAGTTTACGCCAAGAATTTTATATTTGCAAATTCCATCAGGAGTTTGTACATCCACCACTTGATTTTTCTTCTTCCCCAGTAGAGCACGCCCTACCGGTGATTCGTTGGAAATACGATTGGCAAAAGGGTCTGCCTCGGAGGAGCCTACAATTACATATTCTATTTCGTCTCCATAAGTTTTATCCAACAATTTTACTTTGCTACCGATAGAAACTACATTACTTTTAATATTTTCATCGATAATTTTTGCCGTATTTATCTTATTTTCCAACTCCAGAATATGCCCTTCGATGAAGGCCTGCTCATTTTTAGCATCGTCATATTCAGAATTTTCGCTGATATCACCATAAGAAATAGCGGTTTTTATACGCTCTGCTACTTCAATCCGGCGAACGGATTTAAAATAGTTCAGTTCTTCTTCAATCTTTCGCAACCCTTCCATCGTTAAAAGGGTTTCTTTTACTTCTGCCATCTTCCTTATCTCCCCATTTGACATAATATAAAGAAAAAAGCGTCAAATAGTTGACACCTTGTCTCTACTTTTCCACTATATGTGTTTAATCTTCCTTATTATATGTTATTTACAATTACATTGTCAATTATCGGCGATTAAGGCACTGCTTTTATAACAGAAGTTCACTTAATTCCTCCTCATATCTGCTTATAGCCTCCAAAAAGTCCGCCCTTGTAGTGATGGAGGTAAAAACCGCCCTCCATCTTGCTGAGCCCGGCATCCCTTTTGTATACCATCCCGCATGTGTCCTCATTTCTTTTACCGCAATGGATTCCGCCTTATAAAAAACCATTAAATCTAAATGGCGACGCATCATTTCAAGTCGTTCTTCCGGCGATGGAGGCTCTAATAATACCCCATTCTCAAGAAAACTGCGCACCTCATTAAATATCCACGGATTACCTTGTGCGGCACGTCCAATCATAATTCCATCGCACTCGGTTTCATCAAACATGGCTTTTGCCGACCATACATCCGTTACGTCCCCATTGCCGAAAACAGGTATTCTCACCGCTTTTTTTACCCTGCGGATGTATTCCCAATCTGCCTTGCCGCTATACATTTGCTCTCTTGTCCGTCCATGCACGGTTAATGCCGCAACACCACTATTTTCCAGCCGTCTGGCAAAATCTACGGCATTTTTATGTGCTTCATCCCAGCCTAGCCGCATTTTTACGGTAACCGGAATCTGCACGGCCTTCACAACCGCCTCCGCAACAGAGGCCGCCAAGTCAGGTGTTTTCATTAGAGCCGATCCGTCTCCTGAGGCAACTACTTTTTTTACCGGACATCCCATATTAATGTCAACAATATCCGCACCCACATCTTCCACGACTTTTGCCGCTTCTGCCATTGCCCTTGGGTCAGAACCGAAGATTTGCAAGGAAACAGGTTTCTCTCTGTTTTCTATATAAAGAAGTTCCTTTGTGTGCTCATTATCATATTTTATCCCCATGGCACTTACCATTTCCGTGCACACAAGAGATGCTCTTTGCTCCTTAGCCAATAAACGGTAGGATATATCACTTACTCCTGCCATGGGAGCTAAGCAAACCCTACCGTCTAGCTGTACCCTTCCGATAGACAGGGCCATTTTATTTATTTCGCTCATAAATTTGCTTTAACCCTTCCAAGGTCAATAAAGGCTCTACATAATCAATACAAGATGTCTCCCTTGCAATTAAAGTGGCAAGGCCTCCCGTAGCAATTACCTTCGGATTTCCCTTCATCTCTTGTTTCATGCGGGCAACAATGCCTTCCACTTGACCTACATAACCGAAAAGAATCCCTGATTGCATAGAGGCTACCGTATTACGACAGATTACGCTTCCGGGATTTTTTATTTCTATCCTGGGTAGTTTAGCCGCTCTTTGAAACAACGCCTCCGCCGAGATTCCAATGCCGGGAGCGATGGCTCCGCCACAATATTCCCCCGTTTCTCTTATGGCACAGTACGTTGTGGCCGTCCCAAAATCGATAACGATAAGGGGGCCGCCATATTTATGATATGCAGAAACTGCATTGACAATCCTATCGGCACCTACTTCTTTTGGATTATCGTAGCGAATGTCGATACCGGTCTTAATTCCGGGCCCTACAATCAACGGTTCTACTTTAAAATAGCGTAGACTTACACGTTCCAATGCGGGCATAAGAGGCGGCACTACAGAAGAAATTATAACTGCATCGATATCTTCCGGCTGTAGCCCGTTATGAACAAACAAATTCATAATCGTTCCACCGTACTCATCGGTAGTTCGATTGCGATCAGTAGAAATCCGCCAATTATCAAGTAGCGTATCTCCATCATAAACACCTAATACAATATTGGTATTTCCTACATCAATCACTAGCAACATAT
>JBHAEC010000096.1:0-3328 GCA_041855385.1 Veillonellaceae bacterium | reverse complement strand
CCTTGTTATTAGTTGTCCTTGCGCACTTGTTCTCAGCGTGCCGTTGGCATTTTTCTCCGGAATCGGTGCCGGCGCCAAGCAAGGTATTTTATTTAAAGGCGGATTATCTATTGATGCTATAAAAAATGTAAAAGCCATTGCTTTTGATAAAGCGGGAACCATTACGGAAGGAAATTTTGTAGTACAGCAAATTACAGCGCTGGGGAATTATAAGGAAGAAGAAATACTCAGTCTGTGTGCAGCAGGGGAAGTGCACTCTACACATCCTATAGCGGTAAGCATTGTAGAGGCGGCAAAAAAACAGGATATAACGATTCCGATAGCAACAAATGTGACGGAAATAGCCGGTGAAGGTGTTGAGGCGGTTGTGGAATCAAAAACTGTTTTGGTGGGCAATGAGCGGTTAATGGAGCGTTTTAATGTAGAGTTGCCCGCTATGGATGAAGCCGTAGGAAGTCAGGTATTAGTTGCTGTTAATAATGTATTTGTAGGCCGTATTGTTATTTCCGATACTATTAAGGCGGACGCAAAAGCTGCGATTGAACAAATTAAGTCTATGGGGATTAAGACGGCACTATTTACCGGAGATAATGAGAAAACAGCTAACTATGTAGCGACACAGACCGGTGTTGAACAAGTAGCGGCAAAGCTGCTTCCGGAAGAAAAATTAACAGAAGTGCAAAAACTTCGTCGAAGCGGATCTGTTATGTTTGTTGGTGATGGAATTAATGATGCGCCTGTTTTGGCCGGTGCTGATGTGGGCGGAGCGATGGGAAGCGGTGCAGATGCGGCTATTGAGGCGGCGGATGTAGTGTTTATGACACCCAAATTCATGGCTTTACCTAAGGCTATTTCTTTAGCTAAATTGACAGGAGCCATTGCATGGCAAAATGTTGTTCTTGCCTTAGGCGTTAAAGTAGTTATCATGCTCTTAGGTCTACTGGGGTATGCTTCTATGTGGGCGGCTGTATTTGCGGATACAGGGGTAACCATTATTTGTATTCTGAACTCCATCCGCATTTTGTATAAAAAAATATAAAGAATGAAGGGAGTACTTGGTGAAGAAAAGTATATCTCTTGTGGCTAAAGAGCCCCTAGGCCATTGAAACCCGATAATAAATAAAAGAGAAAAGGAGTCAGGGAGAAATTTGATCTGACATAAAAAGAAAAACTGCAATGAGCTAAGAGCTGTTGCAGTTTTTTCATTGACTTATATAGGCAATATAGATATGATAAAGGGTAGGAAATAAAAGGAAGAGGAGGTGTACAGATGCTTACAGTATATAAACACAGTACGGGAGAACTCTTGTCTGATCAAACAGTGGCGGATGCAGAAAAAGGCTCATGGATTAACTTGGTGAATCCTGACCCGGATGAGCTTGGGATTATCAGCTTTATGACAGAGATTCCCACGGATGTGTTAAAAACACCGCTGGATCGGGAAGAACGTTCCCACGTGGAAATTGAAGATAACTACGTATTTGTTGTTATCAATATTCCCGTTTTGCGGGGAACTGACAGCTATGACACGGTGCCTCTGGGGATATTTATCACCCCTGATTTCTTTATTACCATTTGTATAGAGGAAACAGAGATTTTATATCCTTTTATGAATAATCAGTATCCGAGTTTCCAAACATTTAAACGCACGCGATTTTTGTTTCAGATTATGTATCGCACGGCAACACTGTTTTTGCGTTATTTGCAACAAATTAATCGCCGTACGGATGACATAGAAGTACAACTTCGTCATTCTACAAGAAATCGTGACTTTTTTCAGTTACTGGAATTGCAAAAGTCTATGACTTACTTCGCTTCGGCACTTCGTACAAATGGTACGGTAATGGAGCGGATTTTACGACTTCGTAAAAATATTGAATTACAGGATTTGCTTAAAATCTATGAAGAAGACGAAGACTTGCTGGAAGATGTAATTGTTGAGAATAAACAGGCTATTGAAATGGTGGAAATGTACTCCAACATTTTGATTAATATGATGGACGCATTTACATCTATTATCTCCAACAATCTTAATATGGTGATGAAATTCTTAGCTTCCATGACGATTATCTTGTCAGTGCCGACGATGATTTTTAGCTTCTGGGGTATCAATGTGCCATTGCCGTTTCAAGATTCGCCGGCAGGTTTTTTATATGTTATCTTAGTTTCTGTCATAGCCGCCGTGGCAGCAGTATTGGCACTATGGAGAAATGATTTATTTTAAACCGGTCTGTCGGGTGAGAGACCGTAAGATTCATGCAAAGTCATAAATTGACAAGGCCGAAGGCCTCTGTTACAATTATGCAGTATGGAGAGGTGTCCGAGTGGTTTAAGGAGCTGGTCTTGAAAACCAGTGATACGGCGACGTACCGTGGGTTCGAATCCCACCCTCTCCGCCATTCACTTTTAACTTAGACGTATGAAGACAATTTAGTATAAAAATAGACAGGATAAGGCGTTAGTGGTATTTTCACGCTGCCAATAAAATACAAAAATAGGCAAAAAGGGGCAAACTTTTGCCCCCTTTTTTGCCCCTTTGGACTTGCCCCTTTTAATAGTTTTGTTATATTTAATTAAACTAAATTTTTACTAAGAGAATTTAATGCTTTGGCCGTTACTTCTTTCATCTTTCCGGTAACATGAGTATAGATAGATAATGTAGTGCGAGGATCGTTATGTCCGACTCGTTCCATAATCGCCTTTAATGGCACATTGACAGCAGCCAATAAACTAATATGTGTGTGCCGGAATACATGCGTTGTGATATGTTTATTCGGCGCCGCCCGTTTGAGTATTTTATTTACATAACGAATATCGAAAGGATAACCTCCCATTGTAACAAATATGAAGCCCGTATTGACGAAACGTTTCGACCAGCCTTTACGGGCTTTATTCATTTGTCTAAGTGTACTGTGCGTATAGAATACACATTTTTGGCCGTATTTCTTGTCAGTGTTTTTGTTCCTTTTACATTGGAAAGAGTAGTAGTAATGTGGATACACGCATGGCTTCTAGCATATTCCTGATTCTGTAAAGCAACCATCTCACTAAAACGAAGTCCAGTCAATGCTTGAGATTCACACAGTAGGGATATTTCAGGGTGTATGTTCCTTTTTTTGACAATAAGGCAAGACAAAAAAGTATTTTTGGATTTTGTATTTGTATGATATACTTTGTTTACAAAGTTGATTTGTGAAGGAATAAAGCTGGGTTTCCGAATGGGAGCAGGTTTAACCAAGAATCCCCGAGTTCATGGGGCCAACTTATTTTTGTCTATTTCTAAGATTCTGAATTATATGTTCAGTGTTGTAATAGGTCTGTAAAATTT
>JBHAEC010000095.1:0-8835 GCA_041855385.1 Veillonellaceae bacterium | reverse complement strand
CAGCTTCGGCAACTTATTGATGTAGGGAACCGTATCGTAGGCATGAGTTATGCGGGTGAAGAAGACACTTCGGATATCGTCAACAAGGCGGAACAATTGGTTCTTGGGGTGAGCGGCCAAATTAAGGGCGAAGAGAGCTTTACCGTTATCGGTGAGGTGCTGACGGAGACTATGGAGCGCATCCATGAAAGACAGGGGGCCAAAGACGGTATTACCGGCATTAGGTCGGGGTTTAAATTTCTCGACCAGGTCACAAGGGGCCTTCAGAAATCCGACCTTATCATAGTGGCGGCACGTCCCAGTATGGGAAAGACCGCTTTTACCCTAAATATCGCCCAGAATGTGGCGGTAGGAGCCAAGAAGAGCGTAGCCTTTTTTTCCTTGGAAATGCCAAAAACACAACTTGTAGGGCGCGTATTGGCATCCATATCGGGTGTGGATCTTAAGCATCTTCAATCCGGTCAAGTGCAGGACTCCGAGTGGGAGCGAATCATACACGCTACGCAGCTTATGAGCGGAGCTCCTTTATATATTGATGATACTCCGGGTATTACTATTCAGGAGATGCATTCCAAGTTACGCCGTTTAAAGGTAGAACACGGACTTGATCTCGTGGTGGTAGACTATATACAGTTAATGCAAGGCCGTAGCGGTCGTGGCGGGGAAAACCGCCAACAGGAAATTTCCGAAATTTCTCGGGGCCTTAAATTGCTGGCCAGAGAATTCGATGTGCCTGTTATCGCACTTTCACAGCTCAGTCGGAGCGTGGAATCGCGTACAGATAAAAGACCTATTCTAAGCGATCTTCGTGAGTCCGGCTCTATAGAGCAGGATGCGGATATTGTAGCGTTTCTCTATCGGGATAAGTACTATGACGAACACTCTGAGCGAGGGGACATTACGGAGGTGCTCATACGCAAACACCGTAACGGTCCGCTGGCAAAGGTGGATCTCATGTTTGAAGCGGAACGCACGCGATTTAGAGATGTTGTGTATATGGAAGAATAGGCAGGTAGGGAAAGGGGGGTATTTCGCCTCTTTCGTGTAGAATTTTATTTTTATGTGTAGGAAGGTAGGTAGTTATTGTGAGTATTCAGTTGTTTATTGTATTACTGTACATTTTAGTTCTTTTCGGCATCAGCGTGTATGTAAAAAAACGCACGGCCAGTAGTAGCGGACTCCTTTTCGCAGACCGCAAGATGAATACGCTCCTTATTACGGCCAATGTAACGGCCTTAGCCATCGGAGCAGCCTCTACCGTAGGCGTTGCGGAGAGCGCCTTTACCAATGGGATTGCTGCCGGTTGGTACAACGGAGCTTGGGGGACGGGTGCCATCGTTATGGGTATCGTGGCGGCCGGTCGCTATAGAGAGATGGAATGTACCACCGTACCGGAGCTATTTGAGAGGTACTACGACAAGAAGGGAAGAGCCATTGCAGTAATTTGTATGGTTATCGTTTTATTGGTTATTGCCTCTTTGCAATATATTGCGGGCGGAGCTATTTTGTCTTCCTTGTTGCCGCAATACTTCACCTTTCAAAGCGGTATGATTACCAGTGCGGTAGTGTTCATATTTACTACCTTGATCGGCGGATTGTGGTTTTCCGGTATCAGTAATATTTTAAGCGTTATCTTGATTTATACAGGGTGCTTTGCCGCTACCATCGTAAGTATAGGCGATTTGGGAGGCGTTGATGCGCTGATTCAGCAGCTTCCGCCGGGAGATCATTGGTTTGATCCCATCGGGCCTTTGGGTCTTATGACAATTGTGGGGTGGTTTGCAGCTATGATTACGCAGACACTGACGGCACAAGGACCGGTACAGATTGCGTGTTCCGCTAAAGATGCGAAAACGGCACGTAACGGATTTATTTTTGCCGGATTACTGATGTTTCCCATCGGTTTTATTTGCGCAGTTCTCGGTATGGCGGCAAGAGTGCAGTTTCCCGATCTTAAGGCAACCCTTGCGTTACCGCAACTATTGATGAGTTTAGATCCCGTTGTGTCGGGCATTACTTTGGCGGCCCTTTGGTCTGCCGATATCGGAACGGCGAGTCCGATTTTGCTTGGTGCAGGAACGCTCTTTTCTCAGGACATCTACAAACGCTTTATCAATCCGGATGTTTCGGAAGAAAAATATACATTGGTTAATCGCTTAGCCATTCTTGTTCTGGGATTGGGAACCCTGTGGATGGCCTTTAATGCGAGCGGTATTGTAAAAACGATGCTTATCGGTCTTAGTATGACAACAGCCTTTACGGTGGTGTTCTTGGCGACATTGTTCTTTCCCGGTGTGTGCCGAAAAAATACAGCCTTTGTGACCACCTTGATGAGCCTTTTTGCGATTGCGGTATGGATGGTAGCACCCCAAATTCATCGCATTTTTATTCACCCTATTTACCTGGAATGGGTAGTGTGTGTTATAACGGTTCTCCTTATTCCGCTTGTGGATAAAGAGAGAATTAAGCCCATGGTGATGAAACCCGTGGAAGTGACACGGACGGAAGAAGTAAGCGCCGGAAATACAAATATGTAAAAAGATAACGCCCCTCCGCGGATGTTTCTACGGAGGGGTATTTTATATGATTTAAGAGAGCAGGAAGAGAGAAAAAGAGGAGAAAAAAGTTATTATGGACAAGAACCATACCGTTTTATCGGCTATGAAGGCCGCATTCCCGTTTACCCTTCCCATATTGACGGGATTTTTGTTTTTAGGGCTCACTTACGGGATATATATGAATAGCTTGGGATTCAGCTTCTGGTACCCTCTCCTGATGAGCATGACTATCTTTGCCGGCTCTATGGAGTTTGTGGCGGCCAATATGCTTCTCGAAGCATTCAGTCCCTTGGAAGCCTTTATTATGACGCTCATGATTAACGGACGCCATCTGTTCTACGGTATTGCCATGTTGGATCGATTTAACGGTCTTGGGTGGAAAAAGCCCCTTCTCATATTCGGCATGTGTGATGAGAGCTTTTCCATCAATTATACGGCAAAAATACCGGAAGGCATTGATGAGGGATGGTTCATGCTGTGGGTGACTATCTTCAACTACTCCTATTGGGTAATCGGCTCGCTGCTTGGAGGCCTGTTCGGCTCTTTTATTACCTTTGATACGACGGGGCTTGAGTTTGTCTTAACATCCATGTTCGTTGTTATTTTTCTCGAACAGTGGCTTAACGACAGAGATCATACTTCGGCGAAAACGGGGATTATTTTTTCCGTTATCAGTTTACTTATATTCGGTACGGAGCATTTTATGATTCCTGCCATGATAGGGATTCTTTTGACATTGTTGGTACTTAGACGTTATTTGGAGGTGAGGATATGACTATTACAGAACAAGTAATAACTGTTGGATCCGTTGTGCTGGCGACGATGGCGACCCGTTTCTTGCCGTGGTTTATCTTTACCTCATCGAAACCGACTCCGAGAGTGGTACAATTTTTGGGGAGAGTACTGCCTGCGGCGGTTTTTGGACTACTCGTTGTATATTGCCTTAAACATGTTTCTCTTTTTAGCGGCACACATGGCATTCCGGAAGCGCTGGGGATCTTGGTGACTATAGGGCTTCACATATGGCGCAGGGATATGCTGCTTTCTATCGGAGGAGGGACGATTTTTTATATGTTCCTCGTTCAGCAGGTATTCGGATAACCGGCAAAAATTCGTTTTACCCCGAAGGGAAACATGGTACAATGGATGTAATATAAATACAAGGAGGAACCATGAAGATACATACATACATGAAAGATTTAAATATAACATTCAATAAAACCATTGGTAAAACAATTAGTAAAACACTGGTACTGACAGTATTATGCGGATTCTTTTTCAGCACGCAGGTAGGGGCTCTGGGGAATCAGTTTGAGCCGATTAAGCCGAAGGACTGGGAGTACAAAGCATTGGCGCATTTTGCACAAACCGGGGCCATTGATACGAAGGGTCTTACTTTCAGCGGAGTGGAGTATACGCTATATGAGCTGGTACCTTTGATGGCGGAGGTGGCGGAAAAACGCTACTCCCTGCGAGGCCATGACAGAACGACGGCAGATAAACTTTATACTTATTATCGTGAGGAAATAGATGAATATGTCATGACCCATAAAAAAGACGATAAAACGGATAAGAAGCCTCTTTTCTCCATGGGAAAAGAAGATAAAACGGTGCAGGAACATGCGTCTCAATCAGATGACAAGCTGACCGTCGGAGGAGAGGTGGAAGTTTCCGTAGATAATGAAGAGCGGAAAAAGGGGAGCATGAAAACAAGCCTTTCCCTATCTTATGGAGTTAACTAGAGGGAATATAGATGTTTGCCTATTTCAAAAACCAACTGTCCACCGTACATAAGCAGAGAAAAGAAGTGTTGGAGGCTTTTAAATATATAGGGCCCGGAATTTTTGTTACGGTAGGCTTTATTGACCCGGGAAACTGGGCGGCCAACTTGGCGGCAGGTGCCTCCTATGGCTATGAACTGTTGTGGGTAGTGACGCTATCTACTATTATGCTTATATTGTTACAACACAATGTGGCCCATTTGGGAATTGTCAGGGGACAGTGTTTGGCGGAATGCGCCAGCGAGTTTTTAAAACCTTGGCTGGCAAAGCTGACCTTGGGAACGGCTATGCTTGCCGCTATTGCAACCGCTTTGGCAGAACTCATGGGAGCGGCTATTGCGCTAAGGCTGCTTTTTAACATTCCTTTACTCATAGGTGCCTTCATGACAGCCGGTGTGTGTACCTTACTATTGGTGACAAACTCCTATGGAAAGATGGAAAAAATTATTGCCGGATTCGTATCCCTTATTGCATTGGCATATGTGTTTGAGGTGAATATGGTAAATGTGGCGTGGGTGGAAGCGGCCCACGGATGGATCACCCCATCTATTCCGGAAAGTGCCATGCTTGTTACCATGAGTATCTTGGGAGCGGTTATCATGCCTCATAATCTGTTTCTTCATTCCGAGGTTATCCAAAGCAGGCAGTGGAATTTGGAAGATGAGGAAATGATTGTAAAGCAGCTGCGCTATGAATTCATGGACACCATTTTTTCGATGGGCATCGGCTGGGCGATTAATTCGGCCATGATTTTGCTGGCGGCCACTACTTTTTTTGTTCATAATATAGAAGTGACCGAACTGGAGCAGGCGCAACAGCTGTTGGTTCCTTTGGTGGGAGATTATGCGGCCATTATTTTTGCCTTGGCTTTGCTGTTTGCGGGCGTAGCGTCGACGGCGACGGCGGGGATGGCGGGGGCCAGTATATTTGCGGGAATTTTTACCGAATCCTATGATATGAAAGATTTTCACTCTCGCCTGGGACTGGCGATTACATACGGATCGTCCTTGCTACTGCTGTTTTTTGTAAGCGATCCTTTTTATGCACTCATTGTTTCGCAAATGCTGTTAAGCGTACAGCTTCCCGTTACCATCTTTTTGCAGCTTTATTTAACAAGCTCAAGAAAAGTCATGGGGAAATTTGTGAATCGCCCCATTACGAATGTTCTTTTGTGGTCCATCGGCATTATCGTGACAGGACTTAATCTGTTCTTGCTCTATGAATCTTTATCCGGCTGAGGGTTAGGGAAAAGACAGGATGGTTCTTACGGAACAAAAGGGTGGATTTGCAGAAACGGTTGAAAAAAGATAGAATAAAAACGTTGGCACAGAAGAGCCAATAATACAGATTAAATAAGAGGGATAATATGAAATCAGATCAAGATCAAGTAGTACGAGAAGTAGCGGATGAAATTCTGGGAAAACTTACCCATGACGAGGATGGAAGTATTATCGAGGTCTTCCAAACGGGACGATTCGATCCATGGCAGTTATTTCTGTATTTTGATGTGCTTACCAAGGCACTTACGGAATTTCGCCGAGGAAAAAACTATAAAAATATATTTCTTTACGCACAGCCTGAAGGCTTGGTAGGCGCAGAGAAGGCGATAACTCCGGTTAAAACCTTGCTCGACCATGTTGCTATCGAGCGGATGCAGGAAATTGCGGCAGGTCGCTTCGACGTAGGTCACCTTTGCAAAAAAGAGGACGGCTCGGTGCAGCTGGAGGGTGTAGAGAGCTTAAAAGGCAGGACTTGTCTTATCGTATGTGATGTGGCAGAACCTGATTCTCAGTATTTGAAGGACTGTATCGCACTATGCCAAGAACTTAAGGCATCTCGCGTGGTGGCATTACCGCTTATGGTGTGGAATCCGGAAGAGGTGGAAAAGGCGATTCCCGGCAAGAAGACGAAGAAAAGCGAAGGGCCTCTTAACTAAGGTGGATTTGAACGATAAGGTGAAAAGATGAAAATTATTTTATCGCCGAGCAAAACAAAAGAGATAAAGGGCCTGCCGACGGTGGGCCTTTTCTGTCAGAAAAAGACAGCTATGCTGGCGGCACATTTATCCCATATGCCAGTAGCCGATTTGGGAAAAGCTTTGAAACTAAGGGATGATAAGGCGAAGGAAAGTTTGGCTTTTTATGAGAACTATACTGAAGCTCCGGTGGGAGAAGCGGTGCAAAGCTATACCGGCCTTGCTTTTAAAAATCTGAACTGGGATGGATTAAGTGAGAAGGGAAAGCAGTTCGGCTATGCACATTTGGTTATTTTATCCGCATTTTACGGTGTGGTAGAGCCGGGAGCTCCTCTTACAGACTATCGACTGGATTTGGCGGACCGCATATTCAAGAAGGAAAAGACCGATTTATATGCTTTTTGGCGAGAGGATGTTAAGAGATATTTTGCTAACGAAGAGGAGATTATTAATCTCGCTTCGAAGGAATACAGCAAGATTGTCGACCATCCTCGTGTAGTGACCGTAGAGTTTTGGGAAGAGAAAGAGGGCATACTAAAGCAGCTCAGTACGACATCAAAGCAGATGCGAGGACGACTTGCTCACCACATATTGGAAGAAGGGATAAGAAATGCCGATGCATTACCTGATGTGTTTGAAGGTTTCACGAAGAAAGCAGAGGATAACTTCATTAAGTATTGTAAGTAAATATTTTGCAGAAAAGTTATAGAGAAAAAGTGTAAATTGAGAGAAATATATGACAGTAAGAGATATTTTAGCTAAGGATTTAATAAACGGCGATGAACTGACACCGGAAGAGCTTCTGGTATTGATGAAATGCACCGATGAGGAAGAGCTTAACCTGCTGTATAAGAAAGCCTATGAAATGAAGGCGGCCAAGGTGGGGCAGGTTTCTTACTATCGGGGGCTCATTGAGTTTTCCAATCGCTGCATTAAGAACTGCACCTATTGCGGTATCAGAGCCGGCAATGATAAGGCAGAGCGCTTTGATATGAGCCGAGAGGACATACTGGACATGGCGAAGTGGGCCTATGAACATGAGTACGGTTCACTTACTTTGCAGTCCGGGGAGCGCACAGATGAAGCCTTTGTAGACTATGTGGTAGAACTTATCCGGGATATTAAAAAAATCGGAGATGGATCTTTGGGGCTCACCATATGCGTGGGAGAGCAGACGGAAGACGCCTATCGCCGTATGCGGGAGGCCGGAGGAAGTCGCTATCTACTTCGCATTGAAACTTCCAATCGGGAATTGTATGAGCAAATTCATCCGCGCGATGAAAAGCACTCTTTCGACAGGCGTGTAGAATGCTTGAAGGCTCTTCGCCGCGTGGGCTTTCAGGTGGGAACGGGTGTTATGATCGGCCTTCCGGGACAAACGGAGGAAGATTTGGTAAAGGATATTCTGTTCTATAAGGAAATGGACTTTGATATGATCGGCATGGGGCCCTATATCATTCATAAAGATACTCCTTTAGGGCAAAAAGCCTTGGCGGAAGGGCTGGATTCAGAGGAACATAGAAAGCGGCGATTGCAACTGGGGCTTAAGATGGTGGCCCTGACACGCCTTTATCTGAAAGACGTAAATGTAGCGGCTACTACGGCTTTGCAAGCTCTTGATCCGTTGGGGCGCGAGAAGGCGCTGGCAGCAGGAGCCAACATTCTTATGCCTATTATCACCGTGCCGGAACATAGAGCGAAGTACCAGCTTTATGATAACAAGCCTTGTATCGACGACAGTGCAGACAAGTGTAAGGATTGCTTGACCCGCCGCGTTATGTCTATCGGAGATCGGGTGGGCTGGAGGCAAACCGGCGATTCACCTCATTATAAGAAGAGAAAAGAGGAACAAACGCAAGCATGAGTAGAATGCATGATTACAGCGGTTTTTAGTTTTTGTTTTGAAGTGAGGAATAATATAACAATAAATTCATAAAAGGGAGACATTTTATCTCTTTCGTAGACCAGTGCAGGACTGGCTTCTTTGAAAAGGGATGAGGTTGTCTCCTTTTTTGTATGACTTTGAATAAATAACATAGCTACAGTGAAGGAATACGGAACAAGAAGAGAGAAATACTTAGGCATATTAAAATTTATGTACGGGAGGCGGTAGTGTGAAAGAATATGCCGGTAATTTGATCAGAAATGTTGCAGTGGTATCTCATGATGGTGCAGGCAAGACGGCCGTCGTGGAATCCTTATTATTGGCTTGTGGTGCGGTGAGCTCCGTGGGAAAGGGGCAAGACAACAAACATATTTTGGATTTTGAACCGGAAGAAATTAAGCGTAATGTAACTATTCAGTTAGGTATGGCACCATGTGAGTGGAAGGGGTATAAGATTAACTTTATCGATACGCCGGGCTATTCGGAGTTCTGCGGAGAAATTCGGGCCGCTCTTCGTGCCAGTGACGGCATGTTGATGGTACTGTCCGCCGTATCCGGTGTGGAAGTCGACACCATTCGTGCATGGGATTACGGGGTAGAACTGCAAATGCCGCGCATGGCATTTATTAACAAGAT
>JBHAEC010000094.1:0-3956 GCA_041855385.1 Veillonellaceae bacterium | reverse complement strand
CTTGTCAGTTTGGTTTATGTGCATGCTTGGAGCTTCTGCCGGTTTGCCTTCTTCATTATGTTCAAGACCTGTAGAAAGGAATAGTCCATTCTTCATGCCCGGAATCGTACGCGGAGAAATACCGTCTTCTGTCAATTCAAAGCGCTTAAAGTAATTAGGGCGCGTTAACTCCGGAAGATCTTCTTCTTTCATCATTTTACCGCGGTCAATCGGAACGCGTTGTAAATCAAATGTTGGCACGGACTGTTTATTCAAGCCTTGTTGCAGATCCGGCATGAAAATAACCGGACATTGATATACTTCTGCCAAGTTAAATGCTTTTTGCATCTCATAGAAGCACTCTTCAATGCTCGTAGGAGAGATAACAATATTTGCATAATCGCCGTGCGCATTATGACAGGCTGCATCAATATCGGACTGTTCCACCTTTGTAGCCATACCTGTTGACGGGCCTGACCGTTGCACATCGATAACCACCATTGGAAGCTCTGCCATAGAAGCCATGGAGAGGGACTCTGCCATCAAGCTTAGTCCCGGGCCTGATGTACAGGTAAATCCGCGAACACCGGCATATACACCACCCATCGCCATCATACAGGCAGCAATTTCATCTTCCGTTTGCACGACACGTGCCCCTAATTTGTCCATTTTCCCAATCATGTATTCCATTACTTCCGATGCGGGAGTAATAGGATAGGATGCCATGAAACGAGATCCCGCCGCAATAGCACCTAATGCACAAGCTTCATTTCCTAATAGGAACATTTGATCTTTTGGTTCCGGCACCGGTAACGTTTCAATATCAGGCAATCCCGCCTTTTTCTCATGTACCAAACGATATCCTTCATCAAAAGTTTCCAAGTTCTTATCAACGATGTCTTGGGATTTCTTTGCAAATTTTTCTGCAATAGCTTCCTTAAAAGGACCTACTTCAAAACCGAGCAAAGCTACGGACATACCTAATGCCACGATATTACGCATCATCAAGGATCCCATTTTCAATGCTGTTTCAGAAATGGGAAGCGCCAGACAGGTAATATGGCTACCCTCGTATTTACTGAAGTCAGGATTTACTTTAGCGTCACAAATAATAACGCCGCCTTCACGTACCTCATTACCATGCATATCTACGGTTTCTTGGTCAAGTGCTACTAAAAAGTCAATAGACTCGCCGATAGAACCGATTTGTTCCAATGCAATGCGAAGTGCAAAGGTTGTGTGCCCTCCTTTAATACGAGACGCAAACAGGCGTTGGCTGTAAAGAGAATAGCCTTGTTTTGCCAAAATTGTTGCCATAATTTCGCCACAACTCTCGATTCCTTCGCCTTGCTGCCCACCCATTTTCCAGATAAAATCTTTTCGTGTTTGCAAGAGTTTCACCCTCCTTTTAATAAATCGGATTACATATTGTATTATCATTGTTTACATTATGCAATATTGTTTCTCCGTCTCAACAGAATTGTAACATTTTTATAGAAAATCTTCAATTTAGCATAATAAATACGGCTATACCGAATACGCATAAATGCAGATATAGCCTATAGAAAATCGAATATAGCATACTCGATTGTTTATTCAGTTTTCTTGTTTTAAATTCTCAATTAGAGAATGTATTTCTTCATTACTGAAGAACACTTTTTCTAAGCACAAACCTTTAGCAGGTGCCGTTTCACCTATAATACTCCTGTTTTTGGCCTCCAAATAGTATGGGATATCACAAGCAGGCCTTTTCCCCTTGCCTATTTCCACCAGTAATCCGGCAATATTACGCACCATATGATACAAGAATCCATCTCCCAGCACATGAATATATATATTTTTTTCTTTTTGTATAACCCCGATATAATATATGGTCTTTACCGGATCTGCAGGAGTTGAATTGGCTCCTTGAAAACTTGTAAAGTCGTGGGTTCCAACCAAAAGTTGGCCCCCTTTGCTCATCATTTCTTTATCTAACGGCTCTTCTACATGCCAATGATATCGCATAGAAAGAGGGTCTTCCGTTCTACTGTTAAAAATAGTGTACACATAATGTTTACCCTTGTTTTCTCTTCGCGGATTCCAGCCTTCGGAAACTTCTTTTGCCTCTTTAACCACAACATAAGGCGGTATATACGCCCTTAAAGCTCGAATCAAATTCTCTGTAGGAATGCGCCCTGACGTCAAAAAGCTAACCTCTTGTCCTTTAGCATGCACCCCTGCATCTGTTCGCGAAGCACCATATACGCGAATGGGTTCGTCGCATACGATAGAAAGAGCATCTTCCAAAAGCCCTTGAACTGTTGCTCCCTTCGGTTGTTTTTGGTAGCCCCGCAATTCTGTTCCGTCATAAGCTACAGTTAACCTGATATTTCTCATACTACCCATTTGAATACCGCAAGGACAATCGTCAATATAATAACGGCGCCCACCCCTAAATAATCTCTATATGTAACGGTAAGTTCCTTCATGCGTGTTCTGTTTTCTCCCCCTCTATAACAACGAGCTTCCATAGCGATAGCCAATTCGTCGGCACGACGAAAAGCACTGATAAAGAGCGGCACCAGTAAAGGAATCATATTTTTAGCGCGCTGTACTAAGCTTCCCGTTTCAAAATCCGCCCCTCTCGCTGTCTGTGCCTTCATGATTCTCTCCGTTTCCTCAAGCAAGGTGGGAATAAAACGGAGTGCGATGGTCATCATCATGGCTAACTCATGAGCAGGTACCCCTATACCTTTAAAAGGATTCAGCAACCGCTCAATACCATCCGTCAACTGAATGGGAGAAGTCGTATACGTCAGAAGGGAGGAAAAGAGAATAAGGTATGCTAAGCGAAAAGTCATAGCTATCCCCATCGTCAAGCCCTCCTCGGTAATTACAAGAAAGGAATATTCCCAGATGATTTTTCCGGGAGTTGTAAAAACATGTATAGCCATAGTGAAGACGATAATAACCCACAAAGGCCGAACGGCCTGCCATAAAAGCTTTATAGGGAGCCGGGAAAGGGCCAAGGAAAAGATCATAAAAGCTGTTACGATACCATAAGTAAGTGAATCATCTGCCAAAAACACAGCCGTTATAAAGATAAGGGTAGCTATAATCTTAGCACGCGGATCCATATTATGAATAAAAGAATCCCCGGGGAAAAATTGCCCTAATGTAATATTCTTAAGCATGATTTTCCTCCCTTACAGCCTCTAAAATCGAGGCTACCGCCTCTTCCACCGTCAGCACATAAGGAGACGCCTTTAATCCTTTGTTTCTCAGGTATTCGATCAACTCGGATACCGGAGGTACATCTACACCTGCTATAGCCAATTCGTCCCGGTGATTTAAAAATATATCCATCGGTTTTCCATCCAATAATACCTTGCCCCTATGCATAACAATAACGCGATTTGCCATACGGGAGATATCTTCCATATTATGGGATACCAAAATGACTGTTTTCTTTTCTTCCCTATGCAATCTCATAATTTGGGAAAATATCTCTTCTCTTCCGAAAGGATCAAGCCCCGCCGAGGGTTCATCAAGCACTAAAAAATCCGGCTCTAAAGCAATGGTACCGGCAATAGCCACTCGACGCATCTGCCCACCGGATAGCTGGAAGGGCGATCGTTCTGCAAATTCATTATAAGGAAGTCCCACAAACTTCATGGCAGAGCGAACACGCTGATCAACCTCCTCAGGACTAAGTCCCAAATTTTTCGGCCCAAAAGCGATATCTTCGCTGATAGTTTCTTCAAACAACTGATGCTCTGCATATTGAAATACCATACCTACTTTATGCCGAATCAATCGGGCCTGCTCATTCCTCTGCGAAATATCCACACCATTAATACGCACCATTCCCTGTGTCGGCTTTAAGAGGCCATTCAAATGCTGTACCAGTGTGGATTTGCCGGATCCTGTATGGCCGATAATCCCCACAAATTCGCCGTCCTCTATAGTCAAACTAATATCTCGTAATGCTGTTT
>JBHAEC010000093.1:0-18251 GCA_041855385.1 Veillonellaceae bacterium | reverse complement strand
TTAGCTTTTACTGCCGGGCTTCGAAGGTCTGAGCTTTGTGGTATTCGTTTATCTCAAATCGATTTAAAAAACAACACCGTTTTAATCAATAATGTTACCGTGTATGCTGCAGGTAAAACGTACCAAAAAGAACCAAAAACAGATAGCAGTATGGCTAAAGTTCCTATCGTCCCTGCTGTGCGGGAGCATTTAATTAGCTATATTCGTGATTTAAAAAGTATAAATGGGGACTCTGTGGAGTATCTATTTACCAATCTTGATGGAAAACAGTATCACCCGGATATATTTAAAACATGGCTAACAAGATTTTGTAAAGCAAATAACTTACCGATAGTTACTGTACACGCTTTTAGACATATGGCCGTTACTTATGCGCTACAAAAAGGCTATGATATTAAACATGTTAGTCAGTTTGCTAGGCACTCTAAAGTAAGTACCACTGCAAATATATACGCAGAGCTTATCTCTAATACGTCAAGTGCGCTTGCAAACGACCTGGGAGAATTTATCAAGAGTACTGCCAAGTAAAATTTATTGATTCGTAGATACGAGACGATAAAAAACAATAAAAACCTACAAAAATTCCTAAAATAAACGACTAAATAAGCGACTAAACAAAAATAAGCGACCTCTCATTTCTGAGAAGTCGCTTATTTATTGGTGACCCAGGAGAGATTCGAACTCCCGACCCACGGCTTAGAAGGCCGTTGCTCTATCCAACTGAGCTACTGGGCCATGTATAGAATATCTATAGTTTATAATGATTTGCTGTAGCTTACAAGCAAAATCTAGCTTTTTACAAAAAAATAAGCCTATACAGGCTAGTCGATAAAAAATGGAGCGGGTGAAGGGAATCGAACCCTCGCGACTAGCTTGGAAGGCTAGGGCTCTACCATTGAGCTACACCCGCACATAAACATATAAAAAGTGGTCGGAGCAGCAGGATTCGAACCTGCGACCCCCTGGTCCCAAGCCAGGTGCGCTACCAAACTGCGCTATGCCCCGTAACACAATGGATATTATACGCAATAGAAGCATATTTGTCAATACAATTATCCACTTTTTTCTTGAAAAGGAAGACTTTATTTGCCCTATTAACCATATGACAAAGTCTTCCTCAAAGTTCCTTTGCCTTAAGTGCTTCCCATGCATTTGAAATGGCGGCAAATTCCTCCAAACTTAGCGTTTCACCTCGTCGCTGTCCGTCAATATTTGCCATGATAAGCATTTTTTCCACAACTTCCTTACCTTCTCCCGTCGTTTTTAGCGTATTAGAAAGGGTTTTCCTTCTCTGTGCAAAAGCAGCTTTAACTATGCGGAAAAAAGATTTTTCCGATACTACTTCTACAGGAGGAGCTTTCCTGAGACGACAGCAAACAACCGCACTCGTCACTTCAGGAGCAGGCATAAATGCCTTGGGCGGCACTTCGATAACAATCTCCGGTTCCGTATAATACTGCACAGCCACGGACAGAGCTCCATAGTCTTTACTTCCCGGCTCGGCTGTCATTCGCTTTGCCACTTCTCTTTGGATCATAATTACCAAGCGCTCTATAGGCAGTTTTTCTTCCAGTAACCCCATAATAATAGGCGTCGTAATATAATAAGGCAAGTTGGCCACCACCTTGAAGGGCTCACCTTTCATGACATCCTTTATATTAAGTTTTAGCACATCTCCATGGATAATTTTCACATTGGAGTAGGCAGCCAAGGTCGTCTCCAGCACAGGCAACAACCTTCCGTCCAATTCAACAGCCGTTACAGCTGCCCCTGTTTGTGCCAGCCCCTGTGTCAGTGTTCCGATCCCCGGACCTATCTCCAGCACGGGTTCTCCTTCTATCAAATCGGCCGCGGCCACTATTGCATCAACCACATTGCGGCGAATTAAAAAATTCTGCCCTAATTTTTTACTCATACGAAGCCCAAAGCGTTTACAAACATATTGTACAACCTCCGGACTTGCTATTGTTGTTTCCAGCATCCTATGCTCCTATTTTTCCTCTATCCTTCTAAGGGCTTGATTAAACTCATCTCTTGTAATACCGTAATGATTAAGGCGATATAAGAACTGTTTTCCATTACTATAGCCAATCCCCAGTTCAGCTCCCAATTTGTCCCGTCTTAATGCACTATCTGCCTGCCCCATAAGGCCTGCATCCCACAAATCGCCACCGTCGAAAATCTCTTCTATCGAAAACTCATGTGTACGAACCTTGGACAATGCGCTTCGAATCGCTTCAGGAGAAGCTTGCTCTACGCCAATGTCCCCATTTCTAAACGCCTCTTCTCTTGGGACAAAAGCATGTTTTGCCTTTGGAAAATATTTCGCCAATGTTTTACGAATGCGCTCCCCTGCCGAGTCCGGATCCGTCAGAACAATAATTCCACGCTTTTCATAAGCAATTCGAATTTTTTCCACGACCGCCTTACGGAGAGTATAGCCTTCCGTGGCAATGCACTCTGCGTCTACAGCATTAGTAACGCTTCTGATATCTGATTTACCTTCCACCACAATCACTTCATGTATCATACACATCTCCATTTCTTATGCTTCATTATACAAAAGAAAGGTTGAAAATAAAAGACTGCCCCAACAGGGGCAGCTTCAGTTACTATCGTAACCGGCAAATCATAATATACGGCCCGATATCCTCTTATTCCTTTAAAATATACACTTCTATATCACGACGCCCAAATTCTATAGCTTCATTATAGTCTTCCATGAGCAAATCAATCCGGTTCCCTATGATATATCCCCCGGTATCGGCAGCCAAAGCCATTCCATAGCCGGGAATAAATAACTTCGTACCTAGAGGAATCACATCCGGATCAACGGCTACTACACCGCGAACTGCTCGGATTCCTGTAGCGGTAATGCCTCTGCCATCACCATCAGTTGGCAAATAGGCACTGGCTTCCATAATCATTTTATGGCTAAACCGCACATTTCCTCTGGCCGTTTCAAGGAAATCTCTCGTACCTTCGCGAATAATACGTGCCTGCATAGGTTCAAGAATATCCATTGATACATTACGACGTGCTATTTCTTTACCATTTTCATATAAAATCTCTTCAATTACTTTTACAGCGCCTACTTTTCCATCCTGCACCAACTGCTCTTCACCGCGAAACAGCTTATCATCCGCTTGACGTACCGTTTCAATTGGTACGCTCCTCACCTCGGAATGTACGCGACGATTCGTTATTTGTGCAAAACGCACGGAGCTTCCTGCCTGTAAAGAGCCTTCACCATTTACAACAGGAACATATTTACTTTCATCATATCCCAATTCTTTCGCCAATCCCTCGGCTGTTACCTGTGTCGTCATTACCTCTTGCGTTTTGTCACCTACCGCAACTGTCACCGGAAATGCACGGACAACACGGATAACCGTACCGTCTTGCAAGGAGTCGGTATTAAGATTTATGGCATCTTTACTGCCTAACTCAATTCCGGCTTCTCGTATAATTCCCTTTGGCGAATTCAGATGTGTTTTAATAGGCATCTCTTTGCCGTCAGCTATAACAACAACATTTTTTTCATTCCAAACAAAGCCCGTAAGCATAATGGAAAGAACCATTAGGAATGACAAAAGCACCGCCATACGGCGCATTTTCATTAAATATTTTGTCATCAAATCCCTCCAATGCGAACATTCTACCATAGATGAACAAAATCGTCAAATTTCCCATGTTCACAATAGGCCTTCTTATATTTACCAGACTAGAAAGTACGCGATTTTCTGTACATTTGTTTGTATTATTTTTTCAGTACAAAACACCCTGCCGACAGCAGGGTGTTTTGTATTTAATTGAGAATGGAGTAAAATGTCTAGACCTTGGTCTAGGAATCAACCTCGACTTCTCTATATAGTGCTTGCAAGCGATCCAGCTTTGTCCCTTCTTCCTTTGGAAGTGCCTCTTCTGCCATAGATTGCAAGATGACTTGAGCAGATCGTCTATTTTCTTTGGCCATGATTTTCCGGTAATCCCCATCACTGCGCATAATATGTACTTTCTGATTATCCGACAAGTATATGTCCAAAATTCCTCTAAGCCTAATTTTATGCACTTCCTCCTCAATAGGAATCATCAATTCCACTCGTTCGTTCAAATTTCTCGGCATCCAATCCGCACTGGATATGTACAAATCATTTTTTCCTCCATGACGGAAGCAAAAAATACGGTGATGTTCTAAAAATCTGCCGATAATAGATCGAACGGTGATATTTTCACTCATACCGGGTACCCCGGGCCGGAGGGTACAGATGCCTCGTATAATTAAGTCTATCCGTACGCCTTTAGAGGATGCCTCATAAAGTTTTGCAATAATCCCTTTATCTAATAGCGAATTCATTTTCGCAATGATATGCCCCTCTTCCCCTCGTTCTACCCATTTTATCTCTTCGTCAATGGCCCTCATAATTTTTTCACGCAGATTAAGGGGCGCTACAACAAATTTGTTCCACATCGGAGGATCGGAATATCCGGAAATAAGATTAAAAAATGCCGATGCATCTTCCCCATATTCATCGTTACAAGTAAAAATTCCACAATCAGTATAAACTTTAGCTGTCGCTCCGTTGTAATTACCTGTTGCCAAGTGCACATATCGGCGAATACCGTCTTCTTCCCGGCGCACAACCATTGTAATTTTCGAATGTGTTTTCAGTCCCACCAGTCCATAAATTACATGACAACCCGCCTCTTCCAAACGCTTTGCCATGATAATATTGTTTTCCTCATCAAAGCGTGCTTTTACTTCCATGAGAACCGTAACCTGCTTGCCGTTCTCCGCTGCTTGTGCCAAGGCCTTAATTATGGGCGAATCTCCGCTAACCCGGTACAAAGTTTGCTTGATGGCAAGAACCTTGGGATCCACAGCCGCCTGTCGCACAAAATCAATGACCGGATCGAAGGATTCATAAGGATGATGTAAAAAAATATCTCTCTTTCGAATAGCGGAAAACAGATTCCCTTCATGTCCGATTAAATCGAGAGGCGTGCACGGCACTACCGGTTCATAGCGGAGATTATCATATCCGTACATGCCGCTAAATTTAAAGAACATAGTCGTATCTAAATGTCCATCTACTAGATAAATATCTTCCTCTTCTAATAGAAGACTCTTCACCAAAAAATCCACCAAGGGTTTCTTAACTTTTCCACTCACCTCTAACCTTACAGCAGTCCCTTTGCGGCGCTGCTGCAGAGACTTTTCTACTTCCTTTAAGAGATCCTTCGCATCTTCTTCATCAATATCCAAATACGCATCTCTCGTTAATCGGAACAGCACGCAATCCTGTACCTCGTACCCGAGGAAAAACTGATCTGCAAAGTGCAAAATGATATCCTCCAGATACATAAAAAACCGTTTTCCTATTTTCTCTGTAGGAAGTTCCAAGATGCGATCCAGTACCGAAGGAATGGGTACAATAGCAACCTTATTCTCCTCTTCCTCTCCTTCTTTGGACGCGATCCTCTTTAGGCTCACCGCCGCATTTAATGTTTTATTGGCAAGAAAAGGAAAGGGGTGTCCCGAATCTACCGCAAGCGGTGTGACAACCGGATAAATAGACCGATCAAAGTATCTCTTAACCCATGTCATTTGTTCCTCGTCCAAATTTTCGGGAGAAAGAAAATAAATCCCCTTCTCTTCTAATCGTTCCATAGTCGATTTTAAATACGCATAGGCCACTTTCATTTGCCGTTTAGCCGCCAACGAAATCTCTGTCAGCTGTTCGGTAGGAGTCAAGTTTGCTCCGTCTTTTTTCTTTATTCCGCTGGCTTTTTGATGTTTAAGCCCCGCCACTCTGATCATGAAAAACTCATCCATATTGGATGCGGCAATGGCGATAAATTTCAGTCGCTCCAATAAAGGATTGGCCGGATCAATCGCCTCCTGCAAAACACGCTGATTAAACTTCAGCCATGATAACTCTCTATTAAAATAGTACTTTGATTTTGTAATCATACTACCTCCGGTGTACTAATACAGCTTCCATACCGAACACTTCTCTGAAATATTCCGCTTCTTTTTCGAAACTCCAGCGTTCTAGGGAGATGTCTTTTTCCGCAACCACTTCAACAATAAGTTTGTTGTCTCGAATACGGGCGTCTATGGTTGAAATTTTTTGCAGGTGACTCCGATCCAACGCTTGAGCCAAACGAATGATGGCAACAAGTTTGATAACCAATATTTTTTGTAATTCCGAAAGACCGACAAAGTTTTCGTCCTCATCATTTGGAATCCCTTTGTAGTGGTAATACGCCACATTGGCAACAACTTGTTTTTCTCCTTCCGATAAACCGAAAATGTCCGTCCCCATAATAATGTGATAAGACTGAACGGCATGATTCCTCAAATTAATGTGTTTTCCTATGCCGTGTAGGATGGACGCCATTCGGTAAAGATATCTCGCGCGAGCGGGTAGTCCGCTTCTACGTTGTAGCACATCATAAAGAGTAAGCCCCAAATCCTCAATTTGGCGTATATGCATAACATCATAGTGGTATCGTTGGGCAATGGAATGGGCTAACTGCAAATTGTGATCCCGCATCATATGTAAATAGGGATCGTTCTCTTTATCTGCACCGTAGTACATGGTAATCCCCTCTACAAAAGTAGTGCCCATGATAAAAATTTTTTCCACCGTCACAAGATTAAGAATTTCATTATACAAGATAATTGTAGGCATAAGAATATTGGCCATATGTTCCGTCAAATGGAAGCGGTTCATCAGTTTGGTCGCCGTAAGACCTCCGAACTCTTCCACAAAACGACCGAATTGAGCGGGATCGATGACAACCATATTATGTGCAATACTACTCCCCATAATCCGAGCCACAATACGAGCCTCTTCCCCTGAAAGAACCATGTACTTCACATTGAATTGATATAATTCCTTTACAATTGGCGACAACATGCTGTACAAATATTCGCTGATGGCAGTCGGGAACTCCGTACTGCTCCTCTGGTTCCGATTAAACGTTTCCATTACCCGCAGGCTTCCTATATGTACATTTTGTTGGTATAGCAAACTTCCTCCCTGCCAAATGGTAAGACCGAGACCTCCTGAAGTAATGTCCACAAACAGCATGGCTTCTTCCATATCTGTCATGCCCTGTTTCATCAAGTTATGGTACAGAGCAAAATACTTGTAGTAAATTTCCTTAGGCATGTCTATCACTTCCACCAACATGCCCGTACGCACAAAGATTTGATCCAGAATGGTTCTTCTGTTTGTCGCCTCGCGAATAACCGAAGTGGCATATACCTTATAGTCTTTTACATCATATTCTATCAGCAATGCTTTAAATCCCACCAAGATGCGACAAAGCTCATTTATAGTTTCGAAAGACAGTCGATTATGCTGGAACAGTTCTTCTCCAAAGTTAACCTCTCTGGAAGCGTATTCAATTTGCCTTACTTCGTCTATCCCCGCATATTCCACAATAGAAATGGTCATGCTGGTGGATCCCACATGGATAATTCCGTAATAAATCGGTTTTTCCGACACCATAGCTTCTCCCCTAATGCAAAAAGGCATCATGCCCTCCGCTTATCATCATGTAAATTGGCGAATAATCCGCAAAAATATGCGGATATCCCCATATAATGATTTCCATACGGACAGGCAAAATCCTCTATACAGTATAGTAAAAAAACGGTAAAATTATACCCACAGCACATCGTATACAAGTCATTTATGGAGGGTTTATGAAGAGAATCGCATTTATCGACCTTGGATCCAATTCCGTTCGCTTTGTCATAACAGAGGTTGCCGATAACGGCAGCTATTCTTTGCTATATCAACAAAAAGAAAGCATTCGCCTAAGCGAAGGCCTTTCCGGCAACAATCTGCTTACAGAGGAGGCCATGTATAGAGCACTTCAAGCCTTAAAAGCTTTCTCTCAAATGGCGAAGACCATGAATGCCACTTTAGTCAAAGCCATTGCCACTGCAGCAGTTCGTCAGGCCGAAAATGCAGACCAGTTTATCCGGCGCGTTGAAGAAGAAACTGGCATTTCGCTTCACTGCATTTCCGGGCTGGAAGAAGCAAGGCTTGGATTTCTCGGCGTCATCAATACAATTGCCGTAAACGACTGCATTCTTTTTGACCTGGGTGGCGCCAGTATCGAAATCACTCTGGTTAAAAATAGAAATATAAAAAAATCCACCAGTATTCCTTTAGGCGCACTTACGCTTACGGAGCAATTCCAAAAGGGCAAAGAAATGACGCCCCAGGAGTATTCGCGTATGGTGCGTACCATCCGAGAGCAATTAAAAAAGGAAGCATGGATCAAGGATGTTTCTCTACCTGTTATCGGCATCGGCGGAACGGTTCGCAACCTGGCCAAAGTGAAACAGCGTAAAGATAACTACCCGCTTCCCAAACTTCATAACTATGAAATGACCCCAGAGGATATCAATACTCTTTTGAAAGACTTCAAAGGCAAGTCATTGGAAGAGCGACAAAATATATCGGGGCTGTCTGCAGATCGAGCAGATATCATCATTGCGGGAACGGCTATGATAGCAGAATTGTTGTCTTACACCAAAGCCAAACAGCTATTAGTCAGTGGTTGCGGTCTCCGCGAAGGATTATTCTACGATTTTTACGGCGAGTACTTCAGTCGCGATCCGAGATTGGAAGATATCTTGCTACACTCCACCAAAAATTTCCAGCGCTCCCTCCCCACTACCGATCAGGCACATATCAACCATATTTCCTATCTTTCGGACTTATTATTTACGAAACTTATATCCTTACATGGATGCAAAAAAAGAATGAGGGATTTACTGCAAGTTGCGGCAATTCTTCACGATACGGGAAAAACCATTAACTACTACAGTCACTCTAGGCATAGTGCTTATATTATTATCAACTCCCCCCTTTACGGATTATCCCATAAAGAGCAAGCCATGTGTGCCTTTATCGCCGGGTGGTCTCATGGAATCAACAACAGCTTAACCAGAAGCTTTTCTTTTTCTAAACTTCTCTCTTCTGAGGATGTAAGGGATATAAAAAAAATATCCACCCTTTTGGCCTTAGCAGAAGCGCTTGACGAGTCCCACAACCAAATCGTTTCCTCCCTAAGTTGCAAGATTTCTGGCGAAGCCGTTGTCTTTACCTTAACCACTTCTACAGAAGGAAATCATGAGGTAGAAGATATCTCTCTGCAAGCCTTACAAAAACAGTTTAGGAAATACTATGGACTTAACATGATCATAAATTGGCGCCCCCTTAAGGGGAGCAAAGGCACTGTAACGAAATAAACTTTTAAGTTTCTTTCGCTACCACTTCTTTCTTTTAGTTAAAATAAGGGTTCTCCGGGGCTTTCAAAAGCCCCGGAGAACCCTTATTCTGATTTTAGAATCATTTAAAAAAGATCTAATTATCACGATTGATAGCGATGATTAGATCTCTTTGTTTTTAGAAACCTACTTCATCGTAGCTTTTTCATCAGCTCACTATTCCAAAACAACGCTTTCCGTTCTCCAAGGTGACTTCCGCCAATTCTTCGGTGCTCAAATTTCTTAAACGAGCAATTTCTTCGGCCACAAAAAACACCTTAGACGGATCGTTACGGCGTCCTCTAAAAGGCGGTGGCGTTAAATAAGGAGAATCCGTTTCTATAAGCAATCGCTCCAGTGGGATCCTTGCAGCTATATCTTTTAAATTAACAGCATTGGGAAAAACTACAGGCCCTGCAAAGGAAATATAATAATCCATTTTTATAGCCTCCATGGCCATTTCGTAGCTTCCGGAAAAACAGTGAAAAACCCCTCGTACTCCTTTTCCATCTCTTCGAAGAATATCCATAATATCTCCATGGGCATCCCTGTCATGGATAATAATAGGAAGATCTACCTCTCTCGCCAAATCAAGCTGGCGTTTAAACACTCTTTTTTGTGTCTCCCTATCCGAATGATTGTAGTAATAATCAAGCCCCATTTCCCCCAAGGCAACCACTTTCGGTTCTTCTTTTGCCCATTTGATAAAAGCGTCAAAGTCATCGTCCGTCGCATCCTTTGCTTCATGAGGATGTACGCCCACAGCCGAATACACCTGCTTATATTTCTTTCCCAGTGCGATGCTTGCCTCCGAAGTAGCCCTATCTATAGCAGGGCATAGAATATATTCCACGCCTGCTTCAAAGCAAAGTTTCAGCATTTCATCCTGATCGGATCGGAACCGTTTCTCGTCAATGTGCGCATGTGTATCAAAAAGTCTCATTACTTCACCGTGCTCCCCTTTGCAACACCCTCTACCTGTGGTGCAACAAGCTTACCTGCTCCGTCAGATGCGGAAAGAATCATCCCGGATGACTCCACCCCCATAATTTTCTTTGGTGCCAAATTAGCCAGATACATAACCTGCTTACCGATAAGTTCTTCCGGCTCATAATGTTCGGCTATACCGCTCACCACCGTACGTTCCTCAATTCCCAAATCCAAAGTAAATTTCAAGAGTTTTTTGGACTTTTTCACTTTTTCACAAGTTAACACCTTAGCAATGCGAATATCAAGTTTGGCAAAGTCATCATACTCAATAGCATCCTTTACAGGAGGGATCTCCATCTCGCCTACGCCACCTGCATTTTCTTGTGGCTTGATAACAGAATCCGGCAAAGTTTTCACTTCATCGTTTGATTCCGATCCGCCTTCCTCGAAGACAGGCATTTCAAAGCGCGGGAACACCGGGTCTCCTTTGCGAACCACAGTTCCTATAGGCAAACCTCCCCACACTTTTGCATCATCTAAAGACAGAGAATCTCCATTTTCCAAGCCTAGCTGATGCCATATATTTATTGTGCTTTCGGGAATAACGGGACTTACCAAAATGGTAATGATCCGAATCGCTTCAGCTAAATTGTACATTACCGATTCGAGGCGGGCACTATGAGCCTCATCTTTTGCAAGTACCCATGGCATAGTTTCATCAATGTATTTATTGGTAGCCCCGATAAAACCCCAGAGTTCTTTGAGTGCCGAGTTAATTTGCATATTTTCCATATGTGTTTCGTAACTTGCCACGGTATCTTTTGCCAATTGGATAAGTGCCTTATCTACCGGCTCTTCATCGTTAGCTCCTTTTATTACCCCTCCATGATATTTTTCAATCATGGACAAGGTGCGATGAAGTAAATTTCCCAAGTCGTTTGCCAGATCGGAATTAATGCGCTGGATAAATCCGGGCAAAGTAAAGTTTCCGTCGTTTCCTAACTGAATTTCTCGCAAAAGATAGTAACGAACCGCATCCGCCCCATAGGTATCAATAAGCGGTAAGGGATCTACCACATTCCCTAGAGATTTACTCATTTTTGTGCCGTCTACGATAAGCCATCCATGACCAAACACTTTTTTTGGCAAAGGCAAGCCCACACTCATTAAGATTATTGGCCATATTATAGAATGGAAGCGCACAATTTCCTTCCCTACCAAGTGCACATCGGCAGGCCAGAATTTTTTAAACTTATCCGGATCGTCAATATATCCCGCAGCCGTTACATAATTAATGAGTGCATCAAACCACACATAAATTACATGTTTTTCATCAAAGGGCACCTTAATTCCCCAATCGAAGCTCGTACGGGATACACAAAGATCTTCCAATCCTTGTTTAACAAATTGAACCATTTCATTTTTTCTGGATTCCGGCTGAATAAAATCCGGGTTTTCTTCAATAAACTTCATCCAGCGATCCGTATAATTACTCATCTTAAAGAAATAGCTCTCTTCCCTAAGGCGCTCTACAGGGCGTCCACAATCAGGGCAGGTAAAATTTTCTCCCAACTTTTGTTCTGTCCAAAATGTTTCGCAGGGAGTACAGTACCAACCTTCATATTCCGCTTTATAAATATCGCCTTTTTCACAGGCAATACGAAACAGTTCCTGTGCGACTTTTTTATGACGCTCTTCCGTAGTCCGAATAAAAACGTCATTAGAAATGTTGAGCTTTTTCCACAGATTTTTAAATCCTTCCACTATTTCCGTTGTATAGGCTAACGGGGAAATTCCCTTCTCTTCTGCGGCACGCTGAATCTTCTGCCCGTGCTCATCCGATCCGGTCAAAAACAGCACGTCATAGCCGGCTAAACGCTTAAATCGCGCCATCGTATCCGCAATAGTTGTGCTGTATGTATGTCCGATATGCAGTTTTGCACTAGGGTAATATATCGGCGTTGTAATATAAAATGTTTTTTTATGTTTTTCACACATTATCTGCTTCCTCCCCATGTAACGCTGACTCCACTTCATTATAAAGTGCCCGTCTCGATAAACCGAGAGACTTTGCCACCTCACGTACAGCGTCTTTCTTATTCCATCCACTTTGGATTAATCGTTTCACCTGCTCCAAAGGATCAGGTGTTTTTTGTTCTTTATGTAGTGCGCCTTCAAGCGTATCGGCCCCGCCCACGACAAGAACAAACTCGCCCTTCAAAACCACCATTTCTATATTATGCCTTAGTTCATGCAATGTAGTACGAGTAAAGGTTTCGAATTTTTTTGTTAACTCTCTCCCTATCACAACCGGTCTATTCCCCAGTTCTTCTAACAAAATAGCAACCGTCTCCTCCACGCGATGTGGTGCTTCATAGAAAATCAGAGTTCCTCCATATGTAGCTACTCGGCGAAGAAGCATATCCCTGTTTTTCTTTTTTTTTGGCAAAAACCCGATAAACGTGAACTCTCTCGTATCGAGTCCTGATGCAATGAGCGCCGTTAATGCCGCATTGGCTCCGGGCAAAGGAATTACGGATATTCCATTATCTATAGCCATCCTCACCAATGCGGATCCGGGATCCGATATAGCCGGCATGCCCGCATCACTAACCAATGCCACTTGTTTGCCTTCTTCTAACAGCGACAATATTGCCGCTCCGCTCTCTTCCTTATTATGTTCATGATAAGAGAGTAAATCTGTCTCTATATTAAAATGCTTGAGCAAAAGACCCGTATGTCTTGTGTCCTCGGCGGCTATAAAATCGGACTCCTGCAATACACGTACTGCCCGATATGTCATATCTTCCAAGTTACCGATTGGCGTTGGACATAAGTAGAGAACTCCGGTATGCATCTTTTTGTCCATCCCTCTGCCCGCCTTTCTATGCTACCGACCATACCATTTGAGCACCTCTTCGGAATACCGCCCCTCTTTGGCATCCTCATAAATGACAAGAGGCTTCTCAATCCTAAGACTCGCCTTGCCGCCGTACATGGCTTCTACCAATACGAGCCTTGCTTCCTTATGAGAAGCACTATGAACCATACGCAATCGTTTAGGCTCCATGTTGTGCTTTCTAAGAAATGCTATGATATCCGTTAAACGATGCGCCGCATGAACCATCCACAATTTGCCCCCATACCGAAGAAGTTGCTTTGCAGAAACAATAACCTCTTCCAAGGTGGTTTCAACTTCATGAAGAGCCAAGCTGCGTCCGGATCTTTCACTGGGGATTCCCGAGCCCGCCGCCTGATAGGGAGGATTTACCAACACACCGTCAAAGCTTCCTCGAAAATTTTTATCTTCTATATGTCGATAATCACCTTCCACGATGGTAATTTTATCATCACAATGATTAAATATCACATTGCGTTTAGCTAAATCGGCCGTAACAGGATTAAGTTCGAAGCCTACAATATTCTGGCATCCTTTAGTGGTAAGGAGCAAGGGGATAACACCCGTTCCCGTACCCAGGTCTACATACCGATGCCAGGGTTTGCAATTGGCAAAATTCGCCAATATGATCGCATCAATGGAAAAACAAAATTCATCTTTCCGCTGCCATAATTTAATACCATCTATCAATAAATCGTCTAATCGTTCCAGAGGATTATGCATCGGGGGCCGCCACCTCTGCCCACGGAAAATCGATAGTGCGCCCATCTTCCAACTGAACCTTGACGGTTTTTCGATTGGTGTTTATTTTAACTACTTTTCCGATACCTTCCTCAGTAACGATGTCTTTCCCAACTCCCGGTGGCTCGACTACTTGCATTTCAGCCAATTTTTTTGCATTCTTATTGGCTAATTCTCCCCCCTTCGTATAAAGGTCATTTTCATAGTTTAGGCAACACATTAATCGGCCACACACTCCCGAAATCTTCGTCGGATTAAGACTTAAGTTCTGATCCTTCGCCATGCGAATGGATACGGGAGAAAAGTCCCCCAAAAATGACGCACAACACAAACTTCTCCCGCAAGCACCAATGCCGCTGATGGTCTTAGCCTCATCGCGAACCCCCACTTGACGAAGCTCAATGCGCGTGCGGAACACCGCCGCCAAATCCTTAACAAGTTCTCTAAAGTCAATCCGACCTTCAGCGGTAAAGAAGAATATTACTTTGTTCATATCAAAGGTATATTCCACATTGATAAGCTTCATGGGAAGTTCGTGAAGTTCTATCTTCTCAAGCCCGATTTGAAACGCTTTTTCCTCTTTTATGCGGTTTTTTTCTATTTGCTTATAATCTTTTGGCGTTGCCTTTCGCATAACAGTCTTTAGCGGTTGGACGATAGAGGATTCATCTACCTCTCTCGGAGGGATTACCACTTCTCCGAACTCCACTCCTCTAGCCGTTTCAACGATAACTCCGTCCTTTACTTCCAAATGGATATCTCCGGGAGAAAAATAATATATTTTCCCCGCTTTTTTAAATCGAATCCCTACAATCGTAATCAAAGATTTTCCTCCTTACGCGCTTTTCGCAATGCCACCAGCATACCGCCAACGACAAGGGGAAACCGCACATGTAAACGGAGTGCCTCTTCTGCTTTCAGCGTTTCTTTCACAACTTGATTTAAAGCAGCGCTACTCCACTTTGATAATAATGGTAACAGTTTTTCCTGATACAGAGGACATTGTAGCACGTCTACCGGAGCGCCGTATCTCAGCGCCTGCATGTCTCTGGCAAGAATCCGTAGCCAGTGCATCAGTTCAAAAGCCTGCTCCTTTCCGAGCTTTTCCGCCTCTAAAGAGCAGACCGTAAAAAATCTCTTTTCTCTTCCTATCGCATCAAGCCAAGTAAAGGCAAGCTCCAAAGGCGCTACCTCTTCATCGGCAAGAAATTTTATCGCTAATCCGACATTTCCCTGACTAAGAACGGCCGCCCTCTTGGCTAAAAATTCAGAATGGTCCTTCGCCAGACCTCTTTCGATAACCGACACCTCTAAAGGCAGAAAAGAAACCGTCATACAGCGTGACAAAATAGTAGGCAATACGGAAGATTTTTGCGATGTCAGAATAATAAAATATACTCCGACAGGCGGCTCTTCGATAGTTTTTAACATGGCATTTGCCATAACTTGATTGGCCGTCTGAAAATCTTCTATGATCACGACCCTGGGACGATCAGAAGTCTGAGACAAGTAAGTATTCAATAACTCGTACCACTGCTCGACCTTTAACATCGCCTTCATAGGCCGAAGCCAGAATACTTCTCCTCCGTCGATATAAAGAGCAAGTCCCTCCGTATCAACTTTCTTTTTCCCTTCCCCTGCTTCCAAGCGCCTTTCTCGCATATATTCAAGGTATGGTTTCCCTTCTACGGAAGGAAATACATTCCGACCTACAATGGTACTTGCCATAGCTTTTGCAACCAAAAACTTTCCTAATCCCGGCTCGCCGTAAAACAGCAAGCTGTGGGGCAAAGTATTCGTCTTCCAAAGCGAGAGCAAATGGTCTTTTATTTTTTCATGTCCCATAATATGCGAAAAAAAGTCCATTTTCTTCCTCACCGGTGTCACACATTTTACATATTTCATATCATACATATACTTAACATTTCAATTATACTACGAACCCATATATATTTTCCATACTTTTATACTATTGTTTAACAGGCAATACACCGTGTCAGTAAGGAAAAACTGCTTCCTCATTTTGCCATATATCACCATTTTCATTCATTACAAAAGATTTTCAATCGTTTCAATTACATAGTTTCAATTTGCCTGCCATTATTGCAATATACGCATTATTACTTTAATTTACCATATTGACCGCTTTATATTTCCCTGTTATTCTAAATGGGTAATGTTGATTAGCAGGAAGTGCTATCAACAACTTATCTATTCTTCTAATTTCAGAAGCCCTATCCATACAAAACGAGGAGGTTCTATTATGGACAACAATGTACAAAAAATACACATGAACGAGGGTGTAGCCGATCCTACATCGCTGGGATTGTTTGGTCTGGCAATGGTATGCTTTGTAGCATCCAGCCAAAAATTGGGCTGGACTACCGGCACATCTTATATTATTCCATGGGCAATTTTATTAGGCTCTATTGCACAAATGATCGCTTCTTATTTTGACTTTAAACACAATAATGCCTTCGGATCCATCGTGTTTGGTGCATATGGTTTATTCTGGTCCGCTATGGCTGCTATATGGCTCACAAAAGCAGGTGCTTTCGGCCCCGAATTGGTAAAGGGTATCGACGGAAACCAATTAGGTTTTGCATTTATCGGATATCTCATCTTCTCCATGTTCGGCACGATTGCCGCACTGGAAACAAACAAGGTGGTCCTTTCCATCATGATACTTATCAACTTCTTGTTTGTAGGCCTTATCTTTGATACATTTGGTATAGGCGGTCATTGGGCTCACAGCATGGCAGCTTGGTCCGAACTCGTTATTTCTCTATTAGGCTTTTACGGTTCAGGAGCACTTCTTATAAACAAAGTAGTAGGTCGCGTTATTCTCCCCATGGGCAAAGGTACAGGCCTTCTAAAAAAATAAAAATATTTTCTGTATGCTAAAAGGGCTCTAAAGAGCCCTTTTATTTTTTTATGCTCACAATCCGAAAAAATAAAAGGAGCTGTTTTTACAGCTCCTTTTGTTTTATTTACCTATGACATTTATCGATAAGTATAAACTACCTAATCAAGTGGCTTTCTGATTACATCAATAATCGTGCCGTCGCGATATTCAACAATAGCTACTACATCCTCATCTCTATCGCTAACTTTCACATCATTCGGCTTTCCTACCAAAGCATATGCCATAGCTTGTAACTCTTCAATGGTATAAATCGGCAAGTTGGAATCCTTAAATTTCTCAATTAAGTCCTGACGACGAGGATTAATAGCAATACCTCTGTCAGTCACGATAACATCAATGGAATCTCCGGGAGTGATAACGGTTTGCACGCTATCTAAAATCATCGGCAAACGTCCGCGAATCAAAGGAACTACAATAACCGTACATTTAGCTCCTGCCGCCGTATCGCTATGCCCACCGGAAGCACCCATGAGAATACCGTTAGAGTCTGTCATGCAGTTTACATTAAAGTTAACGTCTACCTCTGTAGCACCAAGGAACACCACATCAAGATAGTTTGTCATGCAATCTGTCCAAGGATCGGCATACATGGACGCACTCATTTCGATATGAGCGGGATTCTTATGCAAAGAAGCGGCTGCAGTCGTATCAAAGGTTTGTGTGTCATAAATAGCATTAATGTAGCCGTCTTCAAGCATACCCACGAGAACACCTGTAGCACCGCCGATACCAAATCCTGCTTTAAGGCCTTTTTTCTTTAGTTTTTCGGAAATATATTTTGCTACGGAAAGAGGCGCTCCACCCGCACCTAGTTGGAAGGAAAAGCCTTCTTGAATAATATCGGCTTGCTCCAAAAATTCCGCTGCCATTTCTGCAATTTTTAACTGTACGGGATCGCGCGTGATACCTACCGCACCGGATGCAATCCCCTCGGGATCGCCGATAGCTTCTACTTCTACCACATAATCAACATCCGTCTGCGGAATGCTGTAAGGATATACATAATCTACCAAATTATCCGTAAGAAGAACTGTTTGATCCGCATAGTGAGAGTCTACCATAGCGTATCCCAAAGCTCCGCAAGCGGACGGCCCCATCATGCCTGTTGCATTTCCGCGATGGTCACAGGTAGGAACACCCATAAAAGCGATATCGATGTGAACTTCTCCACTGACAATAGCTCTCGCACGTCCACCATGAGAGCGAATAACTACAGGGCGCTTAAGTACACCTGGATTTTTGGTAAGGAACTTGCCAAGTGCATCACGCAAACCACTGGTTTCGACAGCTGTTACCGTGCCGTCCTTAATGTAATCAATCAAGAATTCATGACAAGGGCTCAAAGAGCTGCAAAGCACGGTAATATCTTTAATGCCCTTCGCATGAATGCGGTCCAGCACTAGCTTTACTACATAGTCTCCATTACGGAAATGATGATGGAAAGAAATCGCCATTCC
>JBHAEC010000092.1:0-4136 GCA_041855385.1 Veillonellaceae bacterium | reverse complement strand
TATTGATGCGCATCAAAATGAGCCCATTGGTATCATTAATAATACTGGTCAGAACGCTGCCCGCTTCTGCCTCTGTCAGATTAGGTTTAACAACGGCCCCGGAAAGAACCTCTCCCACGCGAAAGAGCACTTGTCCTTCTCGAATATGTACAATGCCTTCCTCTAGACGCTTCGTTTGAACCTGTAAGTTTTCTATGTGTTTATTTAGTTCCGCCTTGGTTGTTTCCAGGTCCTTAATCTCGCCCTGTGCTTTAAGCAAATTGCTTTGAGCATAGGAATAGGCTTGTTGCACAGTCATCAATTCTCCGTGCATGCCATCGTATGCGGCCTGTACCTCATCCAGTTCTGCCGACTTCTCTTGTACTTCAATCCCAAGCTTTTTCAACTCTTCATTTCGCCTATCAAGTGCAAATTTACCCGCCTCTAAGGCCTTGTTTTTGACGTCTATCTCGTTTGTCAAGGATGCCATTTCGGCTTTAAGCTGCTGCATACCGAAGAGAGCTACCCTCACATTCTCCGACAAAATACTCATAACGCCCAGTGTGGTAGCGGCTATAAGCATCCCCGTTACAATGGTCACTAAAATGGATGTATGCTTTGGGCGCAATCCAAATAATGTTATTTTTCGTTTTCCGATACGGGTACCTAATTTATCGCCCACGTAGGCAATTACGCCACCCATTATGCCCAGTACAGCCAATATTACGAGACCATATAACATGAGTTTCTCCCTTCTTCAGTAATATTCGTCTATTTTGACGCTTTCCAATTTAGGTAAATACCTGCAAAAAGCCCCAGTAAATCCGGGGTAGCTGCCGCAAGCCAAGTCGGCATAGCCCCTCCCTTTCCTAAAGCGGCGGTAAAAGTCATTACACCGTAATACACAAATATGATAACCACGCTAATCCCAAATCCTATGGAAGAACTGGATCGTTGCGGTTGAAGCCCCAGTGGAGCCCCCACCAATGCAAATACGAGACTGGCCAGAGGAATGGTAAAACGTTGATACATTTCCATTTCCAGTTTTGCCGTGCTGACATAGCTCGCTTCATATGCTTTAATCTGTGCCCGTAACTCTTTGATAGTCATCTCATCCGGATCTTTTTGATTATTTTTAATCTGAGACGGTGATGAAGTTATGGGCATAATTTGTTTTTCAAAATTAGCCATCCGTTCTACGCCGCCCGTAACGGACATATCGTAAATAACGCCCTTCTCCATAATCCACTTGTCCCCGTCCCATACGGCTCTGGATGCATTCTCTATCCTCGCTAATGTTCCGTTATTAAATTCCTGTATAGTAATGGTAGAAAGTACCTTTGTTTCCGCATCAAAATGACGGGCATACATAAGCGCTTTTATTTCTTGGTTTGAAATGGATTTTAGCACCACATGTTCCTGTGTCTGAGGAGTGGCATTCTTTTTGATTTCGTTTCGAATAATACTCTCATAAGCATGATTGGTATGCGGCACAACATATTCACTGAACAAAGTACTTCCCAAGGATATGAATATGGCCAATATATATATAGGCATTGCCAATCGCAAAAAGCTTTGTCCGCCTGCCCGCATAACGATGATTTCGCTCGTCCCGCTCAGTTTGCCGAAGGCCATCAACGAAGCAAGTAATACGGACATGGGGAAGGTAAGCAATATAATACTGGGAATGGCAAGAAAAAACACCTTTGTTACCACCCATATGGATGCACCATACTCCGTAATAAATTGGGCAATGCGAAAAAGTGTTCCCGTGCCGATGAAAATACTCGTAAACGCACAAACGGCAAATACGAAGGGCCCCCAAAAGGCTTTTAAAATATACTTATCAAGAATTCGCATCTATCTTCCTACTTTTCTCTGGGTTACATGGTAAAGGCTTCACCTAAGTAGAATTTCCTCGCCACGTCGCTCTTAGCTATGTCCTCAGGCGTCCCTTCTACCAAGATTTGCCCCTCATTCAATATGTATGCTTTATCTACAATACGAAGTGTTTCTCGCACATTATGATCTGTAATCAACACTCCGATATTTCTGGTTTTCAAATAGCTGATAATACCCTGTATGTCTTCTACAGCAATGGGATCTACACCTGCAAAAGGCTCATCCAGCAAAATAAATCGCGGATTCATCGCCAAACATCGGGCAATCTCAACTCTTCTCCGCTCTCCGCCGGAAAGTTCTGTTCCTTGCCTTTCCCGCACATGCTCCAAGTGAAATTCAGCGATCAAACTGTTCATGCGTGCTTTTTTTTCTTCGTCATCAGATTCTGTGGTCTCAAGCATAGCCATAATATTTTCTTCCACCGTAAGTGATCGAAATATGGATGCTTCTTGAGGCAAATATCCGATTCCGAATTTAGCTCTTTTATACATGGGCAGCTCCGTAATTTCTTCTTCACCCACATAAATGGATCCGCTATTTGGTGTTTCAATACCTACAATCATATAGAAAGTAGTGGTTTTCCCTGCTCCATTAGGGCCCAACAGGCCGACAATTTGGCCTTGTTCCACACGAAGGCTGGCCCCATTTACGACATTTCGTTTTTTGAAAGTTTTTACTAAGTTGACCGTTTCAATAAACATATGGGCTCCTTACTTAGGGGCAATAACCAATGTACTTCTACCCTTAGTTCTGATCGAATTA
Source organism: Veillonellaceae bacterium (assembly GCA_041855385.1). GTDB lineage: Bacteria > Bacillota > Negativicutes > Veillonellales > Veillonellaceae > JBHAEC01. Next base: position 1,493 of record JBHAEC010000092.1, on the reverse strand, counting down.
TCTCCCAGACGAATATCAAAAGCCTCTCCATCCAAAACATTGCCGTTCTGTTCCGCATGAGCGCCTCCGGACAAGTAGGCTACGCCGTCATTTTGTCCCGGTGTTTGACGATAGTCAATCTGACCGCCGGTAGCGTATAGATTATGGCGATTACTTTGAAGTACCACACCACCTGTTCCGATTGCTCTAATCTCACTTGTCCATGCTTCAATATAAGAAGCCTGCATAACCATATCTTCACTGGTTAATACCGCATTACCTTCTACCGTACCGTATTCCGAAGAAATATTATAGCGAACTACTCCGCCATTGATTGTTCGATCGCCCTTTTGTAAAAATACATTACCTGATGCCACTATTTCATTATTATTATAAGCGGTTACTTCACTTGCCTGTAAGGCCATATCTTCTCCGGTCATGGTCACGCCACCCGTAAGATGAGCCTCTGTTGTGCTCAAATTGTAACTGCCTTCCGCACCTCGAAGAATTTGATTTCCTCTTGTAATTTCCACATTTCCTATTGCTCTTGCCACATTGGTTTTGCCATCAAAAGATAATTCATCAGCTGTTATTGCCACTTTCTCAGGAGCCGCCCAAGCCATTGTGAGTCCTAGTAACACAGTAGCGGTCATTGTGGCAAGACTTATTCTACTTCTGTTTCTCATTCCTTTTCTCCTTTGCTCATGCGCACATGTCCTTTTGCCGTTACCGACTCCATAACCATATCCGCTGTCAATATATCGCCAACAATTTTTGTGTCATCTCTTGTAAAAATAAAGCCGTCTTTAGCCGTTAAAACCTTCTGCTTATTATCAAAGTGAAGGTTTTTTCCCTCAAATTTCACGCCATCCGTAGAAGTTGCCTGTACGGTTCCCTCCATCTCGATAACGGTTTTATTCCCATCAATACGACCTTTTGAAGCTAATACACGCAAGGTTTTTCCATCCTGCTGAAACAAAACTTCCATATCGGTTAACAAGGCTTCCTTAGTTTCCGTATTGTATAAGATTTTTTGCGCTGTTACGCGCCAAACATCTTTTCCATCTTTAGTTTCGTGTAAATCTGCCCCTGTAAATTCCACGATTTGACCTTTTCTGTCATCCGCAGTCTTGTTTGGCGCCTGCCCATCATCGCCCACAAACATGTATATAATGCCTATGGCGAAGAAACATATAAGGGCGCCAAGAATTAACGTCCACTTATTTTTTCGCATGCACAGCCTCCCGAATTTCCATTTTTTTGTCAATATCCACTATTTCTTGCGGTTTTGTATTCCATCTGTGTTGGAACCAAAGCCATTCATCAGGATGTTCTCTAATAAAAGACTCCGTTATCCTAACACAGGCTTCCGTTAAGCGAAAAATATCCTCACCTTCATTTCCCGTGTCTTCATAATAAAGAGGAGGAAATACTTCCACAATATGGCCACCTTCCGGCTTTCTGTGTGCAAATATGGGTACAACCGGAGCTTGAAAGCGCTGAGCAAAGGTTGC
>JBHAEC010000091.1:0-4085 GCA_041855385.1 Veillonellaceae bacterium | reverse complement strand
GCAGAAGTGATGGAGGAAAGTTATACACTTGACCCTATTGTTGTAACAGCACAGAGGCAGGAAACGAGGGATGTAAATACTCCGGCTGCAACTAAAGTGCTTACGGCAGAGGAACTGAAAGATTCGGGCGCAAAGACTGTATTTGATGCTATTTCGTTTACGACCGGAGTGACTAATTTCAGCTATGGTCCCGGAGGCTTAGATTACGGAGCGATGGACAGCCGCGTCAATATCCGCGGTTTGGAGCGGGGCGCTTTAATCCTTGTAAACGGAGCACCTATCAATTTAAACGGTAAAAACAGCATTAGCGGAATTATGCTTGAAAATGTGGAAAAGGTTGAAATGATTAAAGGGGCCGCTTCCGCTCTATATGGTGCCGAGGCATTAGGCGGGGTTGTTAATATTATCACCAAGACACCGGAAAAAGAGGGCGGTACGGTTTTGGCCGGACTAGGCAATCTGGGATATAAGAAATACGGAGTCAGTTATACTGCCGATAAAATTACTCTTACCGTAGGAAAAGAGTTCTGGGGGGCTCAAGATCAAACATCTCCTATACGATATGATTATGGAGGGAGTAAGGGGTTTGATTATTACAATAATAGGGATAAGGGAGACTCTTTCGGACTTGCCATTAATACGAAGCTAAATGATAAGCTAACCTTTAACTATATGCGATCGGCTATCCACTCCAGGTATGGGCAAATCGTAGTTCCGGGGAGTGTGACGAATCCGGCGAAGGATCCTTTAAAGGAGAGCAAACTATATCATTATTATGATGTGAAGAATAATGCATCATTGGTATATGACTATAATGATACGAAGGCGGTAGTTTTTCTTAATAATCGAAACCTTTTCGGAGAAACCGGTGATCTAAAATCATTTTCCTATAAAGCAAACAATAGTAATTATTTTGCAAAGAAAATAGGTGTGGATGTACAGCACAAATGGGAGATGAATAATGGGAAGTCTTCCTTTATCGGAGGTGTACTGGTCAGCCGGGATACCTACAAGGGGACAGGAAAAACAACCAGTTCACTGCGAGCAGGACGAAATACCTTCGCCGTTTATGGAAGCTACAGTTATGACTTTACGCCGTCCTTTACAAATATTTTCGGGGCCAGATTTTCTCATATTGAAGATCCGGTGAAAAATCAGGATGTCTTTATGCCACAATGGCAAATGCTTTATAAGGTTCGAGAAGATGCCTCCTTTTATACCAATGTAGGAAGGGCTTTTACTATGCCCAATTTATCCGACAGCTTTACCTATGTAAACGGCCAATATGCGTCCGTGAGCGGAAAGAACCTAAAACCCGAGGACGGTTGGAATTACGAAATCGGCTATAAGCGTATAACGGATAAGGCGGCTCTTAAAATAGCACTATATCACATGCGCTTTAAGAACTTTTTTGATTGGGCACCGAATCCTGAAGATGGCGGAAGAAAAACACTTCGTGTTAATGCCGGAAAATTCAAAAATACGGGCATTGAAGTAGATTATACGAGAGCCATCGGACAAGGGGTACGGGCATCAATAGGAATGGCTGTTTCAAATCCCGAGAAACAAGATGTAAAAACTAAGAAATGGGTTCAGGCATATCCAAAACTACAATTTAATGTAGGGATTTCCTATAAAAAAGATCGATGGGATACAAGTCTTTCTTTGAATTGGCTGACAAAGAGATTGATGAACCGAGATGGAACCATAAATCCCGATTTAATTAGTTTAAATGCTCATGTGGGCTATACCATTAATGCCAGTCAATCCATTCACTTAAACCTGAACAATATTCTTGATCGAGATAATGTTATTACCAACGGAGATTGGGAATATTGGGATAGACCGTTTCATGTAAGTCTGTCTTATGAATATGCTTTTTAGATAGACAGGTTGGAAAAGAGGGGAATGAGTGAGGTTTAACCGTACTCATTCCCGGATTTTCAGATTTGGTGCATTGCTTCTATGTATGGGAGTTATGGAGGTAATGCTTTGGATCTGATCTGAATCGGGAGGTAGAAGAGGTATGAAGAAAATCGCTATATACGGAAAGGGAGGTATCGGAAAATCCACCACTACCTCTAATCTTTCGGCAGCAATGGCAGAACTGGGGCAAAAGGTATGTCAAATTGGATGCGATCCCAAGAATGATTCAACGCGGTTGCTTTTGGGACACAATTGCCGGAAAACGGTGTTGGAAGAGGTCTGTGCCAAAGGCGATAATCTTGTTTTAGAAGATGTAGTGCATCGCGGATTTTTGGGCGTAAAATGTATTGAAGCCGGAGGCCCTGAGCCGGGAGTAGGATGTGCGGGACGCGGTATTATAGTAGCTTTGGAAAAACTGAAGGAACTGCAGGCCATAGGGGAGGAAGAAACGGTTATTTACGACGTTCTCGGAGATGTTGTTTGTGGAGGCTTTGCCGTTCCTATCAGAGAAGGTTATGCGGAGGAAATTTATATTGTTACATCCGGAGAAATGATGGCTCTTTATGCGGCCAACAATATATGTAAAGGGATTGCTCGTTTTGCCAAGCGCGGAAGCGTTCGCTTGGGAGGGCTTATCTTAAACAGTCGCATGGTAGCTAATGAACAAGCACTGGTGGAGGCTTTTGCAAAACGGATTAATACAACTATTTCCGCCTATATACCGAGAGACAAAATAGTACAGCAGGCGGAAATCAGTCGCAAGACAGTCCTTGCGTTTGCTCCAGAGAGCGATCAGGCTCAAGTATATAGAGGGTTAGCTAAGCACATTTTGACTAATGAAGATTTGCGTATTCCTAATTCAATGACATTTGAAGAATTGGAGGAGTTGGTATATACCTATGGCCGTGAATAAAAGACGTTATTTGGCTACTAATAAAGTAAGTTGTAGTTGTAGCATGCCCGGTGTATGGAAGGCAGTAGCACATAATGACGGAAGTGCGGTTATCTATCATGCTCCCAAGGCATGTGCACATATTACAGGAGAAATGGAAAGAAACCGCCATTTTCGAACCATGGTGAGAGGTGAGTTTTCCCATTTTAGTTATACGGCGCCTCTTATTACATCCGGTATTGAGAAAAAGGAGTCTATTTTCGGCGGAGCAGATCTTCTAAGAGACTGTATATTTTATGTAGCCAAAACGTATAGTCCTCGCTATATCGTGGTAGGGTCATCTTGCGTGGCCGGTGTTATCGGAGATGATACGAATGCGGTCTGTGAAGTGGCAGAGGCCAGATTGGGCATACCGATTCTCCATGTTTCTTGCTATGGATTTTTAGATGGCGAATACTATGGCGGTTATATAGAAGCCGGAAAGTGTCTTGTTGACCGATTTATGAAGAAGGGTGAGCGGATACCTAATACGGTAACGGTTATCGGCGAAAAAGACGGACCCCAGTCTCTGGCGATGAGGGACTTTTCTTTGCTCCTTAAAGAGTTCGGTATCACTGTGTACAAGCAGTTTCCCGGATACTGCAGTGTAGAAGAGATGGAAATAATTGGCAGATCTTTCTTTACCGTTATTTTGGGAGGGAGTCGAAAAGCCTATGCAAGGTTAAAAGAATTGGCCGATTATATGACAGACCGGCTTGGAATTCCTCACTTTGAAGCAGATTATCCAATAGGTTGGAAGGCCACTTGCCGGTGGCTTGAGAAAATGGGGGAATTCTTGGGGCAAGAGGAGAAGGCAAATGAGGCTAAACGTTTTTTATGGCAAGAACTACAAAAAAGTTATGAGCCATACAAAGCAGCTTTACAAAACTCCGCTTTTGTTCTGTGCTTGGGCAAATCAGAGCAGGATATGCCTATCGATTGGGTTCTTGAGTGGCTCATGTTAGGTGGGCTTTTCCTGCACCGCGTGGTACTTTTGGAATCATTCCCGGAACAGGAGTGTTCAAAGATAATTGAAAAGATTAAAACGTCGTTTCCGCAGGTTATAGTGGAACGAGAAAGCAAAGAAACAAAATTGCAATCGGAGAAAATTGTCATAACAACGCACGAGTTGGCAGATCCGCTACTTCGTCAATTACTTTTGCCTTTACTGCCTCCTATAGGTACGGCAGGACTCGTGCAGATGTATAAAAAATTGTTTATGTTGGCT
>JBHAEC010000090.1:0-6610 GCA_041855385.1 Veillonellaceae bacterium | reverse complement strand
TCCGGGTTAGAAGCGGCTAAAAAAGTGTTGGCTCATGAGCAAATCGTAACAAAGAAAATTAATAAGCTATACGGTTTGGCTATGGAAGAGGAAGATTTTGCTACTCGTGAATTTTTAGGGTGGTTCGTTACAGAGCAGGTGGAAGAAGAAAAAGTAGCACGCGAAATTATCGATCTCTTCGAAATGGCGGATGACAGCAAATCTGCAATGCTTTATGTTGATGCCAAGATTGCTGCATTAATCGGTGCTGAGGATACGGCAGAATAATAAGGAAGATTCAAATTGTTAAAGAGTACTTGCATAAAGGAATTAGACAGAGGTTTTTCTTTGGAGTTGGAGAAAGGGTACCTTTAACAATGGAATATGCAAAGCTTATAAGGTAAATGAGCAGTGGGGGAGCAAATACTCTCCTACTGCTTTTTTTGTATGATAAACATCTTCTTATCTTTTTCAATGAGAAATATTTGCCTTTGCTTACTATTGGGAGGCTTACCGGGTAGTTATACATAGGTGTAGAAAAAGTATATATCTCGATTTTTATGAGCGGATTAATGAATTTGGACTTTTATGTAAAAATGTATATGGAAATGTATTATAATATTAAGAACAGAATGGGGAGATAATGTATAATCAGGAATATATACTGAATTAGGGGGAAAATATGCGAATTGGGACAGATATTATTGAAATTTCGAGAATAGAGAAAGCCATAGAGCAGACGACCGGATTTAGAGAACGTGTATTTACGGCTAGAGAAATCAATTACTGCGAAAGTCGGGGAAAGCAACGCTTTGCTTCTTATGCGGCCAGATATGCGGCAAAAGAAGCCTTTGTTAAGGCTCTGGGAACGGGGTTCAGAGAAGGAAGCTGGCAGGACCTTGAGGTAGTCAATGATGAAGCGGGAGCACCTAAACTTATTTGTACGGGTATGTTTAAGGAAAAGCACATGAACTCAGGATATGTCAATGTAGAACTCAGTTTGAGCCACTGCCAAACATACGCCGTGGCAACGATAATCTTGTATTAATGTATTAGAATGAAAACAAGCCTTTTGGGGGTATTAAGATTGGGAAAAAGGATGGGCGAGGTAAAGCGACTTTGGCCGGAAAATAAAGAGAGGAGAGGCTGTGAATGGATGAGGATAAAACCAGGCAAACAATAAAATTGGCGAAAAAGCAGATAGGCAGTCTTTTTCCTAAGCGAATAAAAACAAGCCATAAGGGAACCAATGGACATGTTCTCATAGTGGGAGGCACGAAAGGCTTGGTTGGTGCACCGATTATGGCAGCTGAAGGAGCTGTGAGAAGCGGTGCCGGAAAAACATCTTTGGCAGTACCTTCATCGGTCTATTCGATAGCATCAATAAAAAGCCTCCCCGAGATCATGGTATATGAGGGAATTCCTGCAATACAGTCTCTTGATGTCATGGCGATAGGGCCTGGCTTAGGAAGAACTGAAGAGAGCAGGCTGTTTATGAATCAGGCTCTTGAAATGTATGATTGTCCGGTAGTATTAGATGCGGATGCACTCTTTTGGGCTCAAGAAATGGAGATCCTTTGGCAGAATCGAAAAGAGCCGATTATAATGACTCCGCATGTGGGAGAATTTATACGAATGAGCGGCTACAGTGAGCAGGACTTACAAGAACATTGCATAGATTGTGCTTGTCGATTTAGCATGGAAAAAAGGGTACTTCTCATATTAAAGGGGGCTCCTACCTATATTGCATTTCCTACGGGAGAAGTGTATGAAAATACGACAGGTAATCCCGGTATGGGGACAGGTGGCATGGGGGACGTGCTGACCGGAATTATTGCGGCTCTTTGGGGACAGAGTAAGGATGCGAGAGTAGCCGCTCTTACAGGTGTATATTTGCATGGTCTGGCGGCAGATATATTGGCGAAACATAGCCCGATAGGCTATACTCCGACAGAGGTAGGAAGAAATATAGGGCAAGCGATAAAAGAGGTTGTAGGGGAACCATGGATATGGGAAGACCAACAAAAAAGATGATGTAAAGATAGCGGAGCGGCCTGTATGATAAAAAAAATATACATACTGATACTTCTTCTTATTTCACTCGCCATAAGCGGATGTATGTCTATGGCGGAGGAGCATTTTTCTTCTTTCGAGGCAGGAGTTTCTATTCAAGGGGCTCCGGTTGCTGTACATACACTTGATATTGGACAGGGTGATGCTCATTTAATACGCGTTGGTGATGAGTTTACTTTGATAGATACGGGAGATGTGGAACATAGACCGGTTATAACCCGCCTTTTGGAGAAACACAAGGTGAATTTCCTGAAAAGAGTGATTATTTCCCATCCTCATGCGGACCACATTGGCGGAATGTATGCTATTTTAAAGCAGATACCGGTAGAATCCGTATATGATAACGGTTACGCCTTTCCATCTACGGTATATAAAACATATGCCAAGCAGATTAGCTTGCGGAATATTCCAAGGAATAAATTGCGGGCGGGGGACAGTATCGATCTGGGCAAGGGGGCGAGGTTAGAGATTTTAGGGCCCCAAGAGAAGGCGCACTACTTACCGGACGGCAAAAGTGATGCCAACAATGATTCTATTGTGGCCAGACTTGTTTATAAGGAGTTTTCCATGCTTTTTACAGGAGATATGGAAAAAATCGAAGAAGAAGAGGTTTTACTGTCGCAGCGGAATAAGCTAAAGGCGACCGTTTTAAAAGTGGGGCACCATGGGAGTGTGACTTCTTCTACGAGTGCTTTTTTGCGAGAAGTAAGACCTAAAGCGGCGGTTATTTCCGTCGGTCTTGGAAATGAGTATAATCATCCGCACAAAGAGGTCATCCATCGCTTTGAAGAACATGGTATTAAAGTGTTTCGCACCGATGAGGATGGGGAAATAGAAATTACTACCGATGGAGAGAAATGGAGTATAAAAACGGAACGATAATTTTGATAATCATTTTTTTGTCAAGATGTAAGTACAAAAAATTAAAAACCATATGATTTTTAGAGGGGGATGTGAAGATGAGCGTTATTGCTGGGCTCATCCATCCCCCTTATCGAATTGATTAAGCAAATATAAGGGTTTTAAGAAGGTTAATTTTACTGTTTCCCTCAAACCTGTGCTATAATCAATGTGTTTAAAGGTAGTGTAAACAGGAGGACAAGTTTTGCGAAAGATATTTTTTTCATTTTTTCTGATGCTTATGATGTTGCTAACTTCTGGAATACATAGCAGCGTATCGGCAGCAGAAGTAAAAGATATGCGTTGGGTTACGCGCAATGATGCGGCTGTACCGTTTGTACGCATAGTGTTGGACTTGGATAAGCCCGTTAAAGCCACAGCCAGTATTGACAGTACCGGGCTCACAACTGTGGTTACACTAAAAAATACGAATATGGAAAGTGCGCCTAAGCGCATGACTTTAAATCAAGAGATTGCTATTGCGGCTACGGCTGCAAAAGTGGGAAAGGATTTACGTCTTACCATACAGACGCCGAAGGCTTTGGATGTGGCGGATGTCAGTGTATTTCCTTTAAAAGCGGATAAGGCGAATAAAAAACCGCCACGTCTTGTTATTGATATCAAGAAAAAAGGGCTGAGCAGGCCTGTTAAACCGGCTCGCTACAAGGTGACTCCAGGACTGGGTGACAAGGTTATTGTAATTGATCCCGGTCACGGAGGAAGCGACCCCGGGGCAATAGGGCCGAATAAGGTAATGGAAAAGAGCATTACTTTGGATGTGGCTTACGAATTAAAAGAAAGATTGGAAGCCAAAGGTGCTCGTGTTTACATGACGAGAACCGGAGATAGAGATGTATACAAACCTCGAGCAGAGGGAGTGGATGAATTGCAGGCTCGTGTCGATATTGCTGAAAAATACGATGCGGATGTATTCTTGAGTTTGCATGTGGATGCTTTTGTTAATCCGGAAGTGGGAGGCGCTACGACCTACTATAATGGAAAAACCCCTTTCGATAAGGTATTGGCGGGTAGCATTATTAAGTACATTGGCTCTATCCCCGGGTTTGCCCCCAGTCGAGGGGTAAAATCTGCTAACTTCTACGTTATGAAAAATTCTTCTATGCCCACCTCTTTAATAGAAATGGGATTCCTGTCAAATCCTAAGGAAGAGAAATTGTTGACTCAAGAGGAGACGCAAGAAGCATTTGCAAAGGGAATTGCGGATGGCGTGGAAGAATTTTTCCGCGTTGCGAAGAGGTGATAAGAGATGAGATGGATTAAAATTGCGGGAATAACTATCGGGTGTGCGTGTATTTTGCTTTTTTCAGGGTGTACACCGGATCTTGTATCCGGCGGAGTTAAGCCGGATGCTAAAGCCGGAGTAAAAACGGAAGCGCCTAAAGAGGTAAAGAAAGTAACAGTTACGATTTATGCACCTACAGATAGTGCCATGGGGGTAAAAGCAACTCCCCTAACCGTTACGGAAGATAAGGCTACACCGGAGAATGTGTTAAAGGAATTTCTTTTGACGGAGCAAAAGCGACAGTTTTCCGTATATCCGAAGACATTGGAAGTAAAGAGTGTAAAAGTGGATAATGGAGTTGCTTTTGTTGAATTTAATGATGTGTTTGTGAAAGAAGTTAAGGGCGGAAGCTTGGGCGAACAATTAGAAGTAGCGGGTATTGTTAATACTTTGACAGAGTTCAAGGATATTAAAGCCGTTCAATTCCTGGTAAATGGAAAAGTAGTCACTTCTTTGACGGGACATATGGACTTAACACAACCGGTAGCTCGTATGAGCGATATGATAGTAAAATAACAAAGAACCCCGTGTCCTATTGCTAGGTTAACGGGGTTTTTATGTGGAGTTTGGTAGGGTTTTATAATCGGATCAAATAGACAGTGGGAACGGTAAGCGGGGTTATAGGAGAAGAAAGAGAACTGGTATATAATGTAAAAGGGAGTCTAAGTACTATATTCTGACATAGAAAGGACATATAGCATGAAAATACAAAATCTCGGCGAATTTGCATTTATTGACTCTATAAAATCAGAAACAATCACGGATTCTTCTACATTACGTGTGGGAATCGGTGATGACTGTGCGGTTTATATTCCTACGGAAGGGATGGATCAGATTGTGTCTACCGATGTTATGGTAGAGGACGTCCATTTTTCTACGAATACGACAAAACCGTTTGATATCGGATACCGTCTGACGGCAGCAAATCTAAGCGATCTTGCGGCCATGGGGAGTACGGCAAGGCAAGTTCTACTCGCAGTAGCAGTGCCTAAAGAATATGATGTAATCAAGCTGCAAACCATTTATGATGGGGTAAAAGCACTTTGTAAAGAATGGCAGGTTAATATTATCGGAGGGGATACAGTCTCTACAAAAGGGCCTTTGGTGCTGACGATGACGGCAATAGGAGAACTTCCTGCCAATACGGCGATACTCCGTTCAGGAGCACAAGAAGGAGACTATATTGGAGTGACAGGTGTCATCGGCAGTTCTTCAGTTGGACTGGATGTACTGCTTAGTCAAGAGGAAGGATACTCCTTTAGCAAAAATGCTCATCAACGCCCCATGCCACAACTGGCTGTGGGAAATTTGCTAAGAGCTATGGGAGTACATGCCATGAATGATATCAGCGATGGATTGGCAAATGAGTTATATGAAATTGCCAAAGCATCCAATCGATGCCTTTATATTGAGGCGGAAAAAATCCCCCTCCATGAAGAAACGAGAAAATGGGGAGAGAAAAAGGGTATTAATCCCATAGAGTTTGCTCTTTTCGGAGGAGAGGATTTTCAACTTGTATTTACTTTTTCCGAGGAACTGTTGGAAGAAGTAAAGCAGCATCCGAATATGACGGTTATCGGTCGTGTGGGAGAAGCAGGGGATACGGTGTTTTTGATGACGGATGAAAGCACGGAAATTTTATCTAAAGACGGATACGATCATTTTTCATAAATGAGGTGTGGTATGGCAAAACTGGTGTGCCAAACAAAGGATGTAAAAGAAACAGAAGAACTAGGATGCAGAATCGGTATGCTCCTTAAAGAGCCGATTTGCATTGCTCTTACGGGAGATTTGGGGGCGGGAAAGACGCATTTTTCACAAGGGCTGGCAAAGGGGCTGGGAATTAGAGAAAAAGTTACAAGTCCCACTTTTACGATTATAAATTCCTACGATACCGGGCGATTTCCCTTTTATCATGTAGATTTATATCGCTTAGAGGATGAAGAAGAACTGGAAGCTATCGGTTTTCATGAATATCTTTCGGATGCGGTGAGCGTGATAGAATGGGCAAATAAATTCCCGGAAAGTTTTCCGGAAAATGTAGTCTATGTGCGCATTGAGGCGACAGATAAAACGGAGAGGCGATTTTACCTGGAGTCGGAATGGGTAGGGCAGGAGGTATTGGAAGAATGGGGCGGAGAGTATGTTCTTAGGGATTGAAACGAGTAGCTTGGTTTCTTCAGTAGCTATCATGAAGGATGAAAAGTTAGTGGGCGAGCTTACTGTGCAAGCGGGATTAACACATTCGGAGCAGTTAGTGCCACATATAGATATATTGATGAAATCGTGTCAAGTAGATAAAAAAGATTTGCAAGGGATTGGAGTAAGCATAGGTCCGGGGTCTTTTACGGGTCT
>JBHAEC010000089.1:0-4225 GCA_041855385.1 Veillonellaceae bacterium | reverse complement strand
GCGTCATGTGCCGTAATCAGCACACGCTGAGGTTCAGGAATTTGATTGATTTTTTCTTTGTTTTCTTTGTCCAGCGCATCAAGTTTTTCTATATACTTTTTGGCATTTTCTTCGTAGAAGGCTTTGTTATTCGGATCTTTTAGACTAAGCCTTTTTGCAACTTCCATTGCGGCTATTTTCCAATGAGGGATGGAGAACCAGATATGAGGATCTTTAACGACTTGACCATCTTCGTTGAAGTCCAATAGCTCCTTTTCGGGAATGCCGTCGCTGATGCGAATTAAAGTTTTTTTCTGTTTGCTGAGATTGTCAAAGATAGTGCCCATTTTTCCTTCCAGGTGTAGGCCGTTATAAATAACTACATCGGCTTTTGTCATAATGTCTACATCTCCTGCCGTAGCTTGGTACAGATGAGGGTCAACTCCTGCTTTCATCAGTCCGGTAACGTTTACTTTGTCTTGGCCTATTTCTTTGGGTAGATCAGTTAGCATAGTTGTGGTTGAAACTATATTTATAGTTCCCTTGGTAGTGGCAGTAGAAGCTGTTTCCAATCCACAACCGCTTAGGAATGCCGCAGTTACGGCGAAGGTTAGCGTTAAAATAGCAGACTTCGCAAGTTTTTTTATTATGTTCATAAATGTACCTCCTAATAAATAAATGATAATTATTCTCATAATAAAATTTATCATAAAATACAATTTGTGTAAATAAAAAAGTTAATATTTTATGTAAAATAGGTATAAAAAGATGAAATAAAAAATACTTCATGAAATTTCATGAAGTATTTTTTATGATAATCATAATCAAATATAACTATTTATCTTGCATTGGAAACTTACATAAATCTTTGAGAAGCTTATTGATTTGATGCGATTCGGAAATATTTGTTTTACACCATAAGGCGAAATGTTCGCAATTGTTGGTTACTAAATTATAGCGACTTTCTCCAATGCGTTGTTTTGCCCGTTTTACTGTTTCTTCCGGTGAGTATAAATGATATTCGGGGGATTCGGACCAGGAGAAGAAAGGGAGCCAGTCTTTGAGGAAATTTTTCAGAAACTCTTTTCTCTCCTTTACAATTTTGCCACTATAATCGACAGGCGTCATTTCGTCATCAGCCTCTTCCGGATAGTCTTCGGGAAAGAGACAAATGAAGTAAGACTGTTGTCCATTTAAAAATTGATCAAGCGTCGTTTCCCGAACGCACATATCAAGACCCAACTCGCCTTCAGGTGGTGTGTAATGAATAACATGATCTCGATCAATAAATACTCCGTAATGCTCTACCAATTGACCGATACGACGGACGCATATGATGTCCCCATAGATTGCTTGTTGCGAATGTTCCGCTCCCTCGGAGATGGCTAGAAATTTTCTCGGGTCTGCTTCATCATGTTCTTGCAATATATTTCGGATAGAGGACTCGGCGAGAGCCTCTTCGACTTTTGTTTTTACAACATCGGTGAGATCATCGATCATATCGCCGAAGAACGCATCCACTTCTTTGCCTAATTTTTTTACCATCATACCACCTTCTTTATTTACCCCAAATAGGCGTTTTTCTACCAAAGAAAATGTTTGTACGTCTATTATAACAATAAAAATGGGCATATTAAAAGAGTCAGGGAGAAGTTCCCTTTTCAATCAGAATATGGTAATCTATAAAGTACCAATTGAGTAGAATTATCAAATAGGAGATATATATGAGTGATTCAACAATACATCGTCATCGGCTTGTTCGTTATGCCTGGATCGCATTGGGGACTGTCAGCTTGATACTGGGGACGGCAGGCATTGTGCTACCAGTTTTGCCGACGGTTCCATTTTATTTGCTTACCGCTTTTTGCTATGCTAAAAGCTCGGAGCGATTGCATATGTGGTTTTTGTCGACTACGGTATATCAAAAATATGTGGAGCCCTTTAAGGATCGGCGAGAAATGCCTTTAAAGAGAAAGATTACCATTTTACTTACAGTGACGGGTACCATGTGGTTCAGCGCTTATATGATGAGGCATAATGAGGGTGTCTTTATCTTTTTGGCGGTATTATGGGGCCTACAGATGGGTGGAATGATTTATGCTATGAGGCCTAGAAGGCCTAAGGAAGAGCCCGTTCGTATCGATTAAAAGTTGCGATTCTCCCAATAAAAGAGTACAATATGGTAAAATAGCACTGTGGCGGCGAAGGGTGTCGTCACAGTTTCTCTTTTAGAAGGGTAGGAGATTATGAAGTTAAATGGCAATGTAGAGGAAATGACAAAAAAAGAAAGGCTGGCTTTGGCTACGGTGCTGGGGGCGCTTAGTGCATTGGGCCCTCTTTGCACCGATTTGTATTTACCTGCACTGCCACAAGTTGCAAATAGTCTTGCCACGAGCACCTCGGCGACGCAGCTTAGCTTAACATCCTCGCTGATAGGTCTTTCTTTGGGGCAGCTGTTTATAGGTCCCGTCAGCGATATATATGGAAGGACAAAGCCTCTGGCAATTTCTATGTTGCTTATGATTATAGTTACGTTTTTTTGTGCTTTTGCTACAGATGTATTGGAATTGATAGGCCTTAGGTTTATACAAGGGCTTGTGGGAGCCGGCGGAATAGTTCTCTCCCGCAGTATTGCCAGTGATTTATACAGCGGGACGGAGTTGACGAAGTTTTTTTCTTTGCTCATGGCTATAAATGGGGTAGCTCCTATTGCATCTCCCGTTTTGGGAAGCCAGATTCTCCTTTTTTCGGATTGGCACGGGATTTTTATCGTACTCGGGTTTATCAGTGTGGGGCTTTTTATGGGTGCTATCATCTTACCGGAAACATTGCCAAGGGAGAAAAGGAACACCGGAGGTATTAGGCAAACCTTTGTTTCTTTCGGGACACTTTTTAAGAACAAGGCGTTTATGAGTTATACATTGGTGCAAGGATTTATTTTTGCCGGACTTTTTGCCTATATTTCCGCATCTCCCTTTGTCCTTCAAGATATGTACGGTCTGAGTGCCGGCGCTTTTAGCTTGTGCTTTGCGGTAAATGGTATAGCCATTGTTATTATGGCACAAATCGGAGCCAGGATTGCTATTGCCTATGGCAATTACATAGTACTTAGGGCAGGTGTACTGCTTTCTTTGATCGCGGCGCTCATGGTGCTGGCAGTGGCATTTATAAAGCCGGAACATGTGGGGTTTATTTTGGGAGCTATGCTTCTTTCTGTGGCTTCGGTAGGAATAAATTCTGCGCCTAGTTTTGCTCTTGCCATCTCGGCGCAACAGGGAGCGGTCGGGACCGCATCGGGTCTTATCGGAGTAACGGGGTTTTTATTTGGAGCCTTTGCATCTCCTTTGGTAGGATTAGGTGGAAATATGACGGCTGTACCAATGGGACTTGTTATGTTGGTAGTGGCATTATGTAATGTGGGGCTTGTATGGATCAATCGCCCTATAGAGAGTTTATAAAAATAAAAAGGCCTTTTAGGAAAAATGTTGCTTCGCCACGATTATATGCGAGCGAATGCTTCAGTCCTAAAGGGCCTTTTTTAAGTTTTTTGTGAGGAGAGAAATATCTTTGTTGATAATCTATTTCACTACGGTAAGGAGCATTTTGAAGTTTTGTGCGCCATACAGGCTATGAGGAATATTTGAAGGCATAATAATGCTTTCTCCCTCTTTTACTTCATATGTTTCGTCTCCTATGGTGATTTGTGCCGACCCGTCCAAAACTTGAACAAGCGCATCTCCGTCCGTTATGTGCGTGCTAATCTCCTCATCCTTCGGCAAGGCAAACAAAGTTAGGCTGAGGGCACTGTTTTGTGCGATGGTAAGGCTTATAACTTGTCCCGGTTTGTAGTCGAGTAGATCCTTAAGGACCAGGGCTTTGCTAAACTCAATATTTTTTATTCGTTTTACAGTCATAATAATTCTCCTTTCGGCTTCTTCCTGCATTAAGAGTATATATCAAAACGGCCATAAATGATAGGCAAAAAGGACGAAGTCGCAAGAAATGCCACTTGATATAAGTTTATGTTTACAAAACTAGTATTGATATTATAAAATTATCGTGGGAAAAACTGAAAATAATCGTTAGCCTGATGTAGTGGTTTTGTATTTGTATTAGGAAGGAGAGCGCAGTAAGGCATAGACGAAGTTTTCATTAAAAGACGAGCGGAAATGCATTTTGGTTTGGGGTGTTTATAGAACCTTGTGATTTTGTGGACAATCATAAGGTTTTGCGTTGTTATTTAGGG
>JBHAEC010000088.1:0-3453 GCA_041855385.1 Veillonellaceae bacterium | reverse complement strand
TTAATTCCATCACCAACAAACATAACAGATCCGTTTCGGCGAAGTTTTTGTACTTCTGTTAATTTTTCTTCCGGAAGCAGCTTTGCCGCCACTTGTTCAACACCGGTCTGTGTCGCTACATAGTTAGCCGTTTTTTCATTGTCTCCGGTAAATAGTGCCGTCTTAATCCCCATGGACTTAATTTGTTCAATCGCAGCTTTTGCGTCCGCCTTAATAGTATCGGAAATAACAATGCGGCCTACAAATACATTATCAACAGCAACTAATACCTGACTTCCTACGGCTTCATCCATAGCGGGCAGCTCTACATTAAAACGCTCCATTAGACGCTCATTGCCCACCAAAACAGTTTTTGATCCCACAACTGCCTCAACACCTTCACCGGCTATTTCCGACACATTTGTTGCTATCGGAATCGTTATATTCTGTTTTTTAGCCGCCTCTACAATGCTTACTGCTATAGGATGCGTAGAGTGTACTTCCCCTGCTGCGCACAGGCTGAGTACTTCCTCTTCCTTATAATTCCCCAGCGCTGTAATTTTCTGTACTACAAAATTTCCTTCCGTAATGGTTCCCGTTTTATCAAAAGCAATGGCTTTTACATTTTTTATAGCATCAATAGATAATCCGCCTTTAAATAAAATCCCCTGCTTGGCACCGGCACCGATACCGGAGAAAAATGCCA
Organism: Veillonellaceae bacterium; assembly: GCA_041855385.1. Taxonomy (GTDB): domain Bacteria; phylum Bacillota; class Negativicutes; order Veillonellales; family Veillonellaceae; genus JBHAEC01. Next base: position 2,768 of record JBHAEC010000088.1, on the reverse strand, counting down.
ACGGCACACTGAGAACAAGTGCGCAAGGACAACTAATAACAAGGAAGGTCAATGCTGTATATGTCCAGTGTTTCCAGTCTCCCGTTATATAGCCGGGTATAAGCGCCGTCAAAATAGCTACAGCAACAACAATCGGCGTATAGATACGGGCAAAACGGGTAATAAATCGGTCAATGGCAGGTTTATTCGCCGCCGCTGTTTCTACAGCCTCTAAAATACGGCTTACCATAGACTCGGCCAACACTTTATCAACGCGTATCTTTATTACACCCGCCGTGTTCACACATCCGGAGAATATGGCATCTCCTATGGTAGCGCTCACCGGAACAGGCTCACCCGTAATGGCCGAAGTATCAAGTCGAGTGCTTCCCTCTATGATGGTACCGTCTAAAGGAATGCGATCACCTACGCGAATAACAACAATATCTCCAATTTTAGCCTCTTCCGCAGGAATAACGCGAACTTCTTCTCCAACCACCAGATTTACAACTTCCGGGCGCAAATCTAATGTTTCCATAATCTGACTACGGTTGCGTTCCGTTGCCTTGTGTTCAAAATATTCGCCAATACGGTAAAAGAGAATAACGCCCAATGCTTCCGGATATTCGTTAATAGCCACCGCACCAAGCGTAGCAATCGTCATGAGGAAATTCTCATCGAAGATCTGACCCTTAAAAAGATTTTTAACGGCAGTTTTAATAATATTCCACCCTAACAGCAAATACGCTAAAAGCAATGCATAATCCTTGACCCTATCTCCCAACAGATCTGTAAAGGAAGTAACAAGAAGAACGACTACACCAAAAATGATAGTCGCCATATCCCAAAGAGAAGCAGGCCCATGTTCATGATTATGCCCATGTGCGTGATCTCCATGCTCATGACTATGGTCATGCCCTCCGCAACATTCCCCGGATACTTTCCTTTCTTCTGCCTTCACGGTTGCTCCCATTTTTCCGGGCAATACTTTGACTCCGTCTTCGATAGAATCGCAAATTGCCTGTATTTTATGTATCAAGCTGTCCGTTTCTGTTGTAACAACACGCAATTGCTTCGTCATGAAAGCAAAGGTGGCGGAATGAACCTCCGGCATCTCCTTAATTTTATCCTCGATTTTTGCGGCACAATTGGCACAATTCAAATTTTCCAGAATAAATATTTGTTTATTTGCAGATGCCATTTCAGCCATATTTTTAACCTCCTCACACTGTAACTAACATCCTTCTTTTTACGTAGAAACGGTATTTCTCAGGCATTTATCCCTTAATAAAAAAAATCTTTAAAAACGATTATCACAAACATATGAGCGTTTGTTCATATGTTTATGATAATCTATTTTCCCCAACATGTCAAATATATTTTTATATATTCATATATAATTTTCCAGTTGAAAAAATTACCTCTTCATTAACAAAAAAATTCCTTATCTTTTGTGTAAAAGATAAGGAATTTTATAAAATTCAGACTATTAACAGGATTAAATTATTTTGTTCACTCGTACAAATGACAAGCTACCCAATGGCCTTCACCAATTTGTTTCCAACACGGCTTTTTCTCTTCGCAAATAGGTAGCCTCTCTTCACAACGGTCTTGAAAGGGGCACCCCTTTGGCAAATCTAAAGGACTTGGAATCTCGCTCTCCAAAGGCTCAACTTTTTTCTTCACATCATAGTTAACCTCGAAAACGGATTTTAACAAGGCTTTCGTATAAGGATGCGCCGCATAATCAGCCAATCTCGGCCCATCCATATATTCGATGAGATTGCCTAAATACATCACCGCAATTTGGTGACACATATAATCTACCAAACCTAGGTCATGTCCAATAAAGAGATAGGAGACTCCCTTTTCTCTCTGTAACTTTACGAGTAGCTTGCACACCGTCTCTTGAACAGACACATCAAGAGCAGAAGTTATTTCATCACAAATAATTACTTCCGGTTCGAGGGATAAGGCTCTGGCAATGCCTAATCGTTGCCGTTGCCCTCCACTCATATTATGGGGATAACGATCTTTAAATTCGCGAGGCAATTCTACCATCTCAAGAAGTTCCGCCGCACGTGCATCGACTTCTTCGGATTTTATCATGCCAAAGTTAAGCAACGGTTCACAAACTATATCCTTTACCTTCATTTTTGGATTAAAGGCTGCCGTGGGATCCTGAAAAACCATCTGTATTTTCTTCCGGTTTTGACGCAATTCCTCACCCTTAAGATCCAAAATATTTTTTCCTTCAAAGATAACCTCTCCCGAAGTAGCCGGATGAATTTGCAGTATTGTGCGCACTAAAGTACTCTTTCCACATCCGCTTTCACCTATTAACCCCAAAGTCTGCCCCTTGTAAACTTGTAAATTAATGTCATCACAAGCCGTTAAATAGCGTCCATCCTCAACCTGAAAGCGCTTTGTCAAGTTATTTATTTCCAAGACGATCGGAATGCCTTCGGAATGTCTGGTTATCACTTCGCCATAGGCGGATACATGTTCCTTACACATAGTAGCGCTTCCCTCCTACCACCGGCACCGCCGCCAACAATTGTTTCGTGTATTCATGTTGTGGACTCTGAATAACCTCTTCTCGCGACCCACTTTCCACAACCCGGCCATTTTGCATAACCATGATCTTATTGGACATGTAAGAAGCCACTCCCAAGTTATGTGTAACAATAATAACCGCCGCATTGTATTCGTTGCGTACATCCACAATTTGACGAATAATTTGCGCCTGTATCGTTACATCCAGTGCACTAGTAGGTTCATCTGCCAAC
>JBHAEC010000087.1:0-5390 GCA_041855385.1 Veillonellaceae bacterium | reverse complement strand
TTCGAGCTATTTTTGTATCTAATAGAACATATCATCGGGCTGAAGAGTTGGCGAAAAAGTTTTCCGGCGAAGCCGTTCCCTTCCATCACTCTATGGAATTTGCGGAGCAGGCTGATATTATTATCACATCGACGGGGGCACCACACTATATGATTACCCACCCGGATGCGCAAAGCTTAATGAAGAAAAGGGCCTATAAACCTCTGGTTATTATAGATATCGCCGTTCCCAGGGATGTGGATCCGGATGTGGCAGGCATTAAGGGAGTCAGTCTCTTTAATATTGATGCGCTGGAAGCGGTAGTGGAAGAAAATAAACATCACAGACTGGAAGAGGCGGAGAGGGCAAAACCCATTATTGTCGAAGCGGTACGGGAGATTATGGAAAAGCTTACGTATTTATCCGTCAGACCTTTGATGGTATTGATTTCAGAAAAGGCGGAACGCATTCGTCGCCGCGAATATCAGCGGGCAATGGCAAAACTCCAGAACTTGCCGGAAAAAGAGCGCAAGATTATGGAAAATATGTCGCGCATGCTCGTCAGAAAATTGCTGAGGGGACCCATGATAAAGCTTCATGAAGTGGCGGGCAAGGATGAGGAAAGCGAGTATTGGGATTTTTTCCGAGCCATGTTTGAAATACAGAAGGAGCAAGAGGATGAAAAATGTAATTCGTATTGGAACGAGAAGTAGCCAATTAGCTCTGTGGCAGGCAGAACATGTAGCAAAAGAGCTTAAGGCATTATATCCTAAATGCGAGGTGGAGCTGGTAGAGTTTAGTACTAAGGGAGACCGCATGCTAGGTCAGGCGTTGGCTAAAATCGGTGGTAAGGGGCTTTTTACCAAGGAATTGGAAGATGCTATGTTAGCCGGAGATATCGATATGGCCGTACATAGTTTAAAAGATATGCCGACAGAGCTTCCCGAAGGGCTTATATTAGGAGCTGTTACAAAGCGAGAAGTTCCTTATGATGCGTTAATTTCCCCAAAATATAAGACATTGGACCAATTGCCTAAAGGTGCAAAGGTGGGAACCAGCAGTTTACGGCGTCAGGCACAACTGTTGAGAAAGAGGCCGGACCTTTCTATTTCTCTCATTCGCGGTAATGTCAATACGCGCCTTCGAAAACTGGAAGAAGAGAATTTTGATGGAATTATTTTGGCACAGGCGGGACTGAAAAGATTGGGCTTGGAAGGACTGATTACAGAAGTGTTTCCTACAGAAGACATGCTGCCTGCTGTAGGGCAGGGGGCACTGGCTATTGAGTGTAGTGCGACCAATCGGGAGATCCTTGAAATGTTGCGGCCTCTTATTCATGAAGAAACTTTGGTTGCTGTTACCGGAGAGCGTAGTTTTTTACGAGAGCTTGAAGGGGGATGTCAAGTTCCTATGGGCGTTTACGGAATTTGCCAAGATGGGCAGTTAACTCTTAATGCATTGATTTCTTCTCTTGACGGTAAACGCGTATACACGGGGCAAATGTCCGGACCATCCGATCACGCAGAGCTATTGGGGCGTAATTTGGCAAAGGCTTTGTACGATAAAGGTGGCAAGGAAGTCGTGGAAGAACTGATAAAGGAGGGAATCCTCAAATGAGTGGAATCGTATACCTCGTCGGAGCAGGACCGGGAGATTATAAATTAATAACCTTAAAGGGGAAGGAATGCATCGAAAAAGCGGATGTTATTGTGTATGATTATTTGGCTGATGCAAAGCTGCTCCGTTGGGCAAGGCCGGAAGCAGAAATTATTTATGCGGGTAAGCAGGTTAATCGACATACATTAAAGCAAGAAGAAATAAATGCCTTACTGGTTGAAAAGGGATTGGAAGGTAAAGTGGTAGCGCGACTTAAAGGAGGCGATCCTTTAGTTTTCGGACGAGGAGGGGAAGAGGCGCTTGCTCTTAAAGAGGCGGGGATTCCATTTGAGATAGTGCCGGGTGTAACATCGGGGATTGCGGCTCCCGCATATGCGGGGATTCCCGTTACTCACCGTGCCGTGGCTACATCCTTTGCCATTGTGACGGGGCATGAGGATCCGAGCAAGGATGAATCCGGTATTAATTGGGAAGGCTTAGCCACTTCCGTAGATACCATCAGTTTTGTAATGGGAGTGGGTAATCTTCCGTATATTACGAAGAAATTAATTTCTTGCGGCAGATCTAAGGAAACGCCTGCCGCAATCATTCGATGGGGCACGAAGGGGAATCAGGAAGTCGTGGTTACTACTTTGGAGAAGGCTGTGGATGATGCGGATAGGGCAAATATTAAGCCTCCGGCGATTTTTATCGTTGGGGAGGTAGTAGAACTGCGCAAGGATTTACAATGGTTCGATAATAAACCTTTATTTGGAAAGCGTGTCGTTGTAACTCGTGCTCGTGCTCAGGCCAGCAAAGTGGTAGAAATGTTGGAAGAACTTGGGGCAGATGTAATAGAGTCGCCGGCTATTCGAACGGAAGCATTGTCTTTAGGGGAAGAAGAAAAAGAAATTTTGCGAAATCTAGGCGCATATAGAACCATAATTTTCACCTCGGCTCAAGGTGTAGCGTACTTTTTTGATGCGTTGGAGGCCTGCGATAAAGATGCAAGAGCCTTGGGGGATTTGACGATTTGCTCTATCGGGGTGGCTACGGCAAAGGCGTTAAAAGAAAAGGGCCTTTTAGCGGATGTCATTCCTGTGGATTACCAAGCGGAATCTGTAGTTACCGCTTTAGCGCCCATGGTTCGGGAAGGAGAGCGAGTTCTCCTCATTCAGCCGAAAGTAGCCAGAACCGTTATTCAAGAGGGGCTTGCAGAGGCGGGGGCTATAGTAGATACGCTTCGTTTGTACGAAACAAAACAGGACTTTCCGGGAAGAGAGGTATTAAAAGAGGCGCTTGATGAGGGTACTGTGGATTATATTACTTTTACCAGTTCTTCAACGGTGACGAATACTTTAAAATTATTGGGATCACAGGCAAAAGAGTTGTTAAAGAAGGCTAAAATTGTGTGCATCGGTCCTATCACGGCAGCTACTTGTCTTGAACATGATATAGAAGCGGATCTTATCGGAAATGAGTTTACGATTTCTGCTATGGTAGATTTAATTTGTAAGGATGTAGAAGGAGGAAAATAAGATGAAAGAGTTGTTATATCGCCCTCGTCGTTTGCGGACGAACTCATCTATACGTGCTTTGGTGAGAGAAACGTCTTTGGCGGTTACAGATCTTATTTATCCTTTATTTGTTGTTTCCGGCTCCGGTATTAAAGAGGAGATTCCTTCTTTAAAGGGGCAATATCATCTGTCCGTAGATGAGGCCGTAAAAGTGGCTAAAGAGGCATATGAACTCGGAATCCTCGGGGTGGAAATCTTCGGCTTACCCACATATAAAGATGAAATCGGTTCCGGTGCATGGGATATGAATATGCCCGTCCAACAAGCTATTTCCGCCATTCGAAAAGAAGTGCCGGATCTGCTCGTTATTTCTGATGTATGCCTTTGTCAATATACCTCTACGGGGCACTGTGGCATGATTGAAGACCATAAAATCTTAAACGATGAAACATTGCCTCTTTTGTGTAAAGTGGCGGTTAGTCATGCTGAGGCGGGAGCTCATATGGTGGCTCCCTCAGATATGATGGACGGACGGGTAGGAGCTATGAGACGAGCTCTTGATGAGGCGGGATACACAGATGTAAGCATAATGAGTTATGCTGCAAAGTATGCATCTGCCTATTACGGACCGTTCCGAGATGCGGCACACTCTACGCCTCAGTTCGGAGACAGAAAATCGTATCAAATGGATGAGGCCAATCGCTTGGAAGCGATGCGGGAGATTGCCCTTGATATAGAAGAAGGTGCCGATATTATTATGATTAAGCCGGCACTGTCGTATCTGGATATCGTGAGGGAAGCGAGGGAGCGTTTTGACTTGCCTTTGGCTGTATATAATGTAAGTGGTGAGTATGCAATGGTAAAAGCGGCAAGCGAACAAAACCTCATCGATGAGAAAAGATTGGTACTGGAAACACTCTTATCAATGAAAAGAGCAGGAGCTAAGATAATTATTACTTATCATGCACTGGATGTGGCACGGTGGCTGCAGGAAGGATAAGGAGGGCCTATGCTTAACTTAGGAAAATCACAAAAAGCCTTTGCGGAAGCAAAGAAGTATATTCCCGGTGGCGTTAACAGTCCGGTTCGTTCCTATAAAAGTGTAGGGGCGGAACCTCCGTTTATAAGCTCTGCCTATGGATGCTATATTTATGATATTGACGGGAATGAATATATAGATTACGTATTGTCTTGGGGACCTATGATTTTGGGCCACGCCAATACGGAAATTATTGCGGCCTTGCAAGAGGCACTTCCCAGGGGAACCAGTTATGGTGCACCGACTGTATTGGAAACAGAGGTAGCGAAGAAGATTCAAGCATTTATGCCGAATATGGAGATGATACGAATGGTGAGCTCCGGAACGGAGGCCACCATGAGTGCGTTGCGATTGGCCCGAGGCTATACAGGCAGGGATAAGATTGTAAAATTTATCGGTTGCTATCACGGTCATAGTGACGGACTCCTTGTAAAAGCGGGTTCCGGTCTTGCTACCTTTGGGGTTCCCGATAGTCCCGGTGTTCCTTTTGGTGTAGCAGAGCAGACGATAACTATCCCTTATAATGATAAGGAAGCGGTTGAAGCATTATTTAAAGCCTGCGGAGAAGAAATAGCAGCCATAATTGTAGAACCTGTAGCAGGAAATATGGGATGTGTGCCTCCGCTTCCGGGGTATTTGGAAACCTTGAGATCCATTACCGATACATATGGAGCTTTGTTGATTTTTGATGAAGTGATGTGCGGATTTAGAGCCTCTTCCGGAGGTGCGCAAAAGAAATACGGAGTAAGGCCGGATTTGACCTGCTTAGGAAAAATAATAGGAGGAGGCCTTCCTATGGCAGCCTTCGGCGGAAAGAAAGAAATTATGGAATGTATTGCTCCTGCAGGGCCCGTATATCAAGCGGGAACGTTAAGCGGTAACCCGCTTGCCATGACGGCGGGGTTTGCGACCCTATCTGTACTACAGCGAGATCCCAATGTATTTAAACGAATTGAGGACTTGACGGAACGGCTTTGTAAAGGCTATGAGACCTTGGCGGAACAACATGGGATACCGGTAAAGGTACAACGTGTAGGATCCATGTTTACAATGTTTTTTACGGATAAAGCGGTACACACTTTCGAAGATGCCACGGCTTGTAATGTGGAGGCATTTAAGACCTTTTTCCATGTTAGCTTGGAGCATGGCATATATTACGCCGCCAGCCCGTTTGAAAGCAATTTTTTGTCGGCTATGCACACGGATGCCCATATTGAAAAGACTCTTCAAGTGGCAGATATAGCGTTTAAGAAGGTGGC
>JBHAEC010000086.1:0-3544 GCA_041855385.1 Veillonellaceae bacterium | reverse complement strand
CGACCACATGGGCTAGCATATAGCCATCCTTCTGATAAGTTGCATTAATAGCTTGAATGCGCTCTCCCACAACTGTCGTGTTTAAAACCTGTCCGGTGGGCACATTCAAAAAGCGAATCAAGTCTTCTGTTTTATATACTGTATTTCCTTTAAAGTCTATAGCTGTCAAAATAGGGTTTTGCGTTACTTTATAGGCAACTTTTACCCCCTCCGGCACACGATTAAAAGTAGGATTTACTTCAGAAAAAACCCCTGTATTTCCCAGTGCGGCAATATCCGCTTTTATACCGTCCACGCTTACTTTATCACCGATTTTATTAGAGAGAAGGGCTACTAATTTTGCTTCATCTTCTGCAGATACAGGCTCCACCTTTAGCGAGGATATGGTTTGACCTACATAAGGTGCAATCTGCTCGTCTGTAACAGAGGAAACATAATGGGCCTCCGATCCTGCTACTATCGCTTCATTGGCAACCGCTTCCGCACCTGCTTCAGCTGTTTTAACGGACGCTTCTGATGCCTCTTCTTTTGCCAACGTTTCGGGATTAATCAGTCCTCGTGCCGCCGCTACGGGAGCGTTCTCCGTGCTTTGCATGGATGGAGTATATCCGGCCTTTACATTTGAAGCCTCTACAAAAGTGGTCCCTGACATTATTGCGGATACCACCGCGATTGTCAATAAATGTCTGTATGTTTTTCTTCTGCTCATAAAATCCTCCTAAATAGTGATTTACTTTCCTCGTAAGGATCGTTCTGCAGCACGGACAATCTGCTGCCTTTCTTCTTGGCTCATAATCTCGGATGTTGCATAAGTTCCGGTCTTTACAACTACCGGCTCTTCAGTCATCCTATTTGTTTCTTTTTCAGCCTCCGGAGCTTGTTTGGAATAGGTTAACTCCCTTTTTCCCAGCCAATCTGCCGAGGATTGAGAAACCGGAGAAATCATTTTACCGGCTTCCAAAGGTGTCCATGATGCCCCTTCTTTAAGAGGCGGGGTTTGCGATTTGTAATACCATCCTCCTATAATAACGATGAAACAAGAAACCGCAACGCCAACGCGAAACAAACTTTTAGATCTATTTCCGCCCTGCTCCTGCAAGTGCTTCATCTCAGCTTGTGCCAAAAGTAGCTGTAAATCGCCCTTAGCTTCTGCATTGTCATCATAAGATTGTTCTGCTTTTTCCAGCCATCGCTTAATGGCCTTAATTTTTTTACTTATGGGCCGGTTCTTCTGATCCATGGCGGTCTCCTTTCATCAATTTATAACGACATAATCGACAAAGACAGCCAAATACTGAACTTTAAATATAAGCAAAAATTCCACTATATTATACCATATCCTTTCAATTATGAGAAATTTCTTTATTTTTTTGCTTTCTTTTAAAAAAGAAAAGGATCCCCTTCTAAAGAAGAGGGCCCTTTTACCTTCACCTGACTATTATATTATTCCTTCCATTCCTTTCGTACTCTCGACAACATGCCACGCAGGCGCTTTACTCCCTGTCTTTGCAAGCGAGAGATGTAACTCTCACTGATATCCAACTCTTTTGCAATGGATTTAATAGGTCTGTCCGCATAATAAAACTGCTCCATAACCAATTGCTCTTTTTGAGGTAGACGCCCCAATGCCTCATTGATGATGTCGTATAGAATAGTATCTTCCACTCTTTTTTCCAGAGAGCTTCCCTCCATAGGCATGGTTTCCCACCAAGAAATATCCTCATCAAAAGAACCGGTAATAAGAGAATCTTTTTTTCCTTCTTTTCTCAAGAAATCAAGTATGCGCCCTCTAATGCGATGTATGGAAAAAAGAGAAAAGGACACTTCCCTCCCGGGATCAAACCTCTCTGCCGCTTCTATAAGACCTACCAGCCCTTCTTGTACCAGATCCATCGCGTCTTCGCAAAGGTGACGGTATCGCATAGCTTCCTTAAAAACAAGGGGTTGGTAATGCTCTATAATTTTGCCTCGAGATTCCAGATTCCCTTCCGTCTTATAAGACGTCCAAAGAAGTTGCTCTTCTTCAAGTGTCAATAATTTAATTTTCTCAAGCTCTCGAATATAATTAGAAATCACTCGTTCACCTCTATACAATCCTCTTTTTTCGTCTCCGTATCCGAGAACGGATCTTCATCCTTAGAAAGTAAATCTCCACTGACCGCCTATATAGGAGCGGTTTCGATTATTAATCCATCCGTTTAAGCTCAGACGACTATTGATATCGTATCTTGTCCCATATAAAGCTTGATCATTGTTTACTCCCATAGATAGCATAAGCATAAAGTTTGGTAGCACATACTTTCCTATCTCGATATTGTAATAAGATTGATTCACTTTGTTTGTTGGTTCGTATGGATCTAAAGATCCCGTTGTTAAGCTGATCCAGTCAAGTCCCAAAACCCCTTGGAGGCTGCTTTCGATATTGCTGAACAAAGTCATCTCCAGTCCTGCCGTAATAAGTGCATTCACATCTTCCGAATTCACTTCACTGCTATGACGGCCACCGTTTTTCAAGGTTAAAAGAGAAACGATTTGAGACTTCTCCAGATGCGGCTCAGATTGTAATGTTAAGTCCAGCTTATCCGCCGGTCCTGACAATTCCATAAAAATTCGGTACTGCCTAAGTGTTGTATGCCCTTTGAGCATAAGTGTAGGCAAAAAGCTGTTTAATGTCGAGAAGGAAACGCGCCCTTCCATCAGCTTAAATTGGGTGTTCAAATACTTTAACGCCCCGCTCTTTATGGTATATCCTCCGTCAATGCGGGGAGACTCTGTACTTCCTCTGAAATGAGCCTCTCCGGTCACGAGAACATTATACAACAATTTATTATAGAGTCTGGCGTTTTTCCCCATGGCCACGGTCACATCCAAGAGAAGTGGCGTTGTTTCTCCTCCGCTTTCAAAAGATAAGGGGATATCAAAAGAAGTATCGGCAATATCAATCCGCCCTGAAAGGCTTGGGTATTCACCTTTCTTTACCAGCTCCAGACGTCCCGTAATCGGCCCTTTATAATAATTGTGCCTCATTTCCAGCTTATCCGCTTCCAATGCCACTCTATAGGAATCGAGATTCCCACTTCGCCATGCGGCTTCTCCACCTAGAGCAAACGAGCCTTTCCCCATGCCTCCGGTCATGCTGACCTTAGCTACATCACCTAAAAATTGTAGATTTCCCTGAATACGGGTTAGAGGGTTTCCCACGCCTTTAAAGCCTATTGTCCCGTCTTGTACAAAAATATTTCCTTCCAGCAACGGTTTATCGTAAGTCCCCTTTAACTTTACTTTTCCCTCCATATTTCCCAAACTTTGAGTAACGCTTGGAACCAACATGGAAACGATCCCTAAATCGGCAGCATCCAGCTTTATATCTACGTCCATTGTACTTTCTCCCTCTTTGGGAGGCAAGGCTTTAGAATAAAGAGCAATAAGTGGAATTCGTCCATAAGCGGTGGCCTTATAAGGCCCCTTTGCCAGCAATGCCTGATGGATTCGCAAGGCACCGTCTTTTAGATAAAGCAACCCATAAAAATGGTCAAATCCCACT
>JBHAEC010000085.1:0-16579 GCA_041855385.1 Veillonellaceae bacterium | reverse complement strand
TAAGGAAGGGAGGAAAGCAGATCGGTCATGAGATCGCGCAAAATCTCTTCTCTGCTCGGCATGGATAGGGAATCGTTAATTTGGCGGAACTGTTTTGTATTTTTTGTCAATTTATGAAGTTCTCGATTATAGGTATATAAGGAGATTCGTACATCCGCCCTTATATAATGCTCATCGAATTTAAAGAAGGAATGGTAGCCGAGATAAGTATCGTACTCCCAGATCTCCAGTACCGGTGCAATTACAAGATCGGCCCCGCTTTCTTCTGCTATTTGAGTTAGATACTCAGCACTCGGCTGTATTCCCGGATATTCACCGGACTTTATTTCATAATATGGGAATTTGAACACTTCGATGATGGAGTTTTTTATATAGGTCAAAGGATAGTGATCGCCGGAACGTGCTTTATCGTGAGTGTTCAGTACCACTACCGAACGGGTAGGAAAGCCTGTTCCTTCGGCGTGACCGATAGAGATGGAAGAAGAAAAAAATAATAGAAGGGCCAAGAATATTCTAATCATAAGGACGCCCCTTTCTTTGGTAAAAACGGTACAACTAAACAAGGATTGATAAAAGATTTAGAAGAATCTACTTTTATTATATCACTTTTATAGTTTGGATGGGGAAGGTGTGGATGGGGGCTTTTTCTTGAATACAATAGCTGTAGATGGTAAAATAATTTAATAAGTATACTAAAGGAGGTAAACATGAAGCGTCTTGTTCAAATTGCCTTGATGGCATTTGTATGTATGGCCGCATTAACAGGTTGTTTTGCTGACCGTGCTGCACAGCAGTCTTTATCGCCTTCAAAGGGGGAGACGGTTGTCTATACTAAGATGGAAGTGCCGAAAGGGGTTCCTGTTCTCATGTACCACAAGGTGGGGGATGAAACGGATAATGATGCGGTTATTAAGGAAGACTTGTTCCGTGCCCAGATGCAATATTTGAAGGACAATGACTACCATCCTATTACATTGGATCAGTTGGCGGATTACTTAGAAAAGGGGACGGAACTCCCCGTTCGTCCTGTAGTATTGACCTTTGATGACGGATATAGGGATACTTACACTATTGTCTATCCCCTTTTGAAAAAGTTAGGATTTGTAGCAACCGTTTTTATTAATCCTGCAGAAATGGGAGAAAGATTAACTTGGGAGCAAGTAAGAGAAATGAAAGAGGGAGGAATGATTATTGCCAGTCACGGCTACAATCATTTAGAAATGGACTCCCTTTCCGAGGAAAAACAAAGGAATAATATCAAGAATGCCCAAGAAGCCTTAAAGTCCAAATTGGGGATTGATAATAAATGGTTCTGTTATCCCTATGGATTGCACACGAATTTTACAAAGGAAGAGCTAAAGAGGCAAGGGCTTCGCGGTGCGGTTAAGATGACCGGAGGATGGACACATCAAGGAGAGGATGTATATGCCATTAGCCGAGTATGGGTAGGTAATGCGGTTACGCTTGAGCATTTTGCGGAGCGCGTGAGCACGGAGAACTATAGAAATTTATAAGAATTGAGGTAGCTATGAGACAGTTTTTCAAAAAAAGCTGGGTCAAATTCATATTGGTGACATTTTTTTTCTTTATCATAACGTCTCCCATTGTTGTGTTATTTGGACCTTTTGATAATATAAAGAGAACGGTGGTAGGCGCTATTTTGCGATCGCGACATCCTTTTTACATTACGTGGTTGTTTAATGAAACGGAGATAGAACAGATTTTAGGATCTGTCAGTACCGCAAAAGCACAAGACCTATTTACATTTAAGGCGAGAGAAGATAAGACATTACAACTTCAAAAAATTGAATCTACAAGATTTACCGGATATATTCTAGAAATTCCCGATCCTCGTCGCATTCACGTGGCAACGGCTGCCAATATTGAGGAAAAAGGTGATACAACAAGCAATATTGCAAAGAACAATGGTGCTGTTGCAGCGATTAATGCAGGCGGATTCTATGATCCCAACGGAACGGGTACAGGTAGACTTCCTTACGGCTTTATTTTAAGAGAAGGCAAATATGTGCTGGGAGAGGCCGTAGGGCCTGATGAGAAAGTAGAATTCATAGGATTCTCGAGGGAGGGGAATCTTATTGCCGGAACATATAACAAGACAGAACTTAAGAAGATGAATGCGTCCGAGGGCATTACGTTCGGTCCTCCACTTATCGTTAATGGAGAAAAGATGATCACCGAAGGTGATGGCGGTTGGGGCGTAGGACCGAGGACGGCTATCGGACAAAGAAAAGACGGCACTGTGCTTTTCCTTGTTATTGATGGGCGCCAGCCCGGGTATTCTTTGGGGGCGACTCTGAAGGACTTGCAGAATATTCTATATGAACAGGGGTGCTATATTGCGGCAAACTTGGATGGAGGGTCAAGCAGTACCCTTTTCTTGAACGGGAAGGTTGTTAATAAGCCTGCCGATTTATTGGGAGAGCGCATGATTCCTACTGCGTTTATAGTTAAATAGGAGGCAGAGATGAAACCTTTTGGAAAAATATTACAATGGTTCGCCTTGGGCCTTCTTATTCAAGGTGGAATATACTATTATTTGGATCAGGTGTATTTGGTTCCCGCCTCCGATTATGAGGTAAGTGGGCAAGGACAGGAAAAGCAGGATTTGTCGGAACAGTTTCCTTCTGTTTTAAACAAAGAAGGGACGGTATATTATTCGGCTCGAAAAAGTTATATGGCTGTTGTGGACAAAGAGTCGGTAAAAATTTATCCGGCAGGAAAAGCCAATGAAGTACAAAATGTGAACCTTAGAGGGATGCAGATTAGCTTCTTTGAATGGTTGCCGGACCGGGAACTGGCAATCATGGGGATGTATAAGGAAAACGGAACGGTTGTACTGGCACAGTATAACCCGGACAATCCGGAGCATGAGATAGATACGGAAATCAGCGATTTGCCGTCGGGAAGCAAAATTGTAGATGTGGCATATTCTACTGCAACCAATGTAGTGTACATGAAAATTCAGGTGGCAGAAAATGCGTACAGAGTGTACCGTACGGATGCCAACTATGACACGCGACGTGTTTATATGCAGGCTAGCGATATTGGACGCTTGGGAATATTTTATGATGAAGATGCGTTTTTCTACGACAATGTAAAAACGGGAGATGTATATGTTTTCTATGGGGTAGAAGGTAGTTGGCGCGTTATTAACCCTGCGGGAAGATATCGTTTAATAGGTGTTGATTCGTCTAAAAATATTTATGTAGCAAATGTAGACAAAGATGACAAAGTACTTTCCGTAAGTGAAGGCCGGTTGGGAGTGGGCTTTACAAAAGTGCTGGACTACCCCGACAAACCTACATTAGACGGTATTACCATAGAGAGCGTTAAGCAAAAGATTGCTGAAAGTAATGCGACAGGAAGTGCTAAAAAGCAGTAGAACTGCCCGTGATTGCGAAAAAAGAGGAGACCATGAAAATTTTGTTGGTTCGTATGAGCTGTATTGGAGATATGCTCCATGCAACTGCTGTAGCCAAAGCTTTAAAAGAAAGGATGCCTAGTTGTACTATTGTGTGGATTGCCACGCCCTGTTTTGCCTCTATTTTAGAGAATAACCCTTATGTAGATGAAGTCATTGAATGGGCAAGAGATGACTTTGAAAACTATGCTCGAAAGGGTAAAGCCGGCATTTTATGGGACATGTGGACGGATCTTAGGTCAACGCTTCGCCCTTATCAATTTGATCTGGCTATTGATGTCCAAGGCCTATTGATTAGTGGGTTGGTTATGCTTGCAAGCGGAGCAAAGCGAAAAATTGGCATGGGCGGGACGAAGGAACTGAATTGGCTCTTTTCGGGGGAGAAGTGCAATAAACCATATAAACATGTGACAGAGCGTTATACAAATGTACTTTCCTTGATAGGAGTTGAAGTAAATCACCGTGAGATGGTGCTGATCCTTTCCGAAGAAGAAAAGGCATGGGCTAGAGAGTATACAAGAGCATCTAAAAGACCGGTACTCGCTTTTGTGCTAGGATCGTCTTGGCCTGCAAAAAACTGGGGTTTGGATCACTGGAAGCGTCTATTAGAGCTTGCCTACGAAGAGTATGATGTGGTATTCGTGGGGGGGCGACTCGAAAAATTTTTCGGTGATGAGTTAACCGCTTACGGTAATGTCTTAATGAGAGAAAAGGGGCGTATAGAAGGACAATTATATAATGCGGTAGGAGAAACAAATTTGAGACAGACGGCCGCAATTTTAGATCGTTCTTGCTTGGTAGTTACGCCTGATACGGGATCCCTTCATATAGCAGTAGCATTAGGTAAACCGACAGTGAGTTTTTTTGGCCCTACAGATCCGGTAGCATGGGGGCCTTTGGGAACAGATCAACATATTGTTTTGCGAGAGGAAACGTTGTCCTGTCTTAATTGCCGGAAGCGACGCTGTCCAAAGGAGGGGCATCCGTGTATGACAGGAATATCGGCAGAGCGAGCTATGGAAGCCATAGAGAGACTGTTAAACTTGGACAAGGCGTAGGAGGAAAAATGGCAAAAGTTAAAATACAAAAAGGACTCAGTGACCAAGATATGTTCAAAGGGTTTTCTGAAGAAGAGTCCTTTGAAACGGCTGTATTAAAGGATGAGCCGGGTAATAAAGCAGTGAAAGATGTGAAAAAGTCGAAGGCCGCATCAAAAGATAATTTTTACATGGATTATTTGACTGATCGGATCCGAGATGAAATAGGCAAAGCACTTTTGGAGATAAAAATGGAGTATTTTAAAGACGGCGACAAAGATTTCTTTGTGCAAGTAAAAAAAGAAGGTCGCCGCATTGTACTGGAAACGGGGCCTAAAAAAGTAAAGTAAAAATATTAAAACCCGGAAAAGTATCAAATATGTAATAAAACAGCGCCATCAAAGTAAATTGATGGCGCTGTTTTGTTTCTATAGGTCTATTATTTAAAGTAATTTACTCCTCCTGCGAAGACAGGCATAAACTTATCCCCCGGAATGTTTTTGGCAATTCCGTAACCGGTACGTTCAATATGAGCCATTTTTCCAAAGACGCGACCATCAGGACTGAAAAGACCTTCAATGGCGGCTGTTGAGCCGTTTGGATTGTACCTGCTGTCCATGGAGGCAATACCGTCTAAATCTACATACTGGGTTGCAATTTGTCCGGTTCGGTTGAATTCAACTACCTGTGCGGGACTGGAAATGAAACGGCCTTCTCCGTGAGAAACAGGTGTTACATAAATCTCTCCCGCCTTTGTAAGAGACATCCAAGGAGATTTTGTAGAGATAACCTTGGTATGAACCATGTTAGAAATATGTCTCCCAATGGTATTGTAAGTTAAAGTAGGGCTATTTTCGGTTAAATCACTTACTCTTCCTGACGGCAAAAGTCCCAGCTTTATCAGTGCTTGGAATCCGTTGCATATTCCCAGTGCTAAGCCATCACGCTCGTAAAGCAACTCATGTAAGGCCTCTGTCAGATATGGATTGCGGAATAAAGTAGCCATAAATTTTCCGGAGCCATCCGGTTCGTCTCCTGCACTGAAACCTCCCGGAAACATAATGATTTGAGATTCTTTGAGCTTGTTCCGTAAAATCTGAATGGATTCCTCCAGAGCTTCTATAGTTTGGTTTCGAATGACGAAAATATCTGATACTGCACCGGCCTTGTTAAAGGCAGCGGCAGAATCGTATTCGCAATTAGTTCCCGGGAAAACGGGGATTAATACTTTTGGTTTTGCAATAGAAGGGGCCGTTCTTTTTTTAGCTTTTTGATCGTGAATATAGGCTACCGCTTCTCCTGTCAGTGATGGTCCGTGCATAGGAAAAATAGAAGATAAGGGTGATTCATAAGCATTTTCCAGCTCTGCCAGGGAAATGTTCGTACTGCCGATAGAGATGGTTTTTTCGACAGTGGTTTTTCCGATGGTAGTAACAAAATCATATTGCGTTATGATTTCTGCAATGTCTTCATCAACTTCCGCCAAAATAGAACCGTAGCCCACATCAAAGAGGGAAGATGAAACTCGTTTGTCAAGTGTGGCCCCTATTTGATTGCCCAATGCCATCTTTGTAACGCCCTCTGCTATCCCTCCGGCACCGAGAGCATACATGGAAACTATTTGATTATGGTTAAGACCGTCTTGGATGACCTCATTATGCTCCTTAAATACATCCCATTGTGGCGTTCCGTCTGCTTTGATGGGAAGGTGGAAAAGAACGATGGCATTTCCGGATTTTTTAAATTCCGGAGATACGATTCTATCTACATGTGTGGTAGTTACGGCAAAAGATATAAGACTGGGCGGTACATGGTAGTCCATGAAAGTGCCGCTCATAGAATCCTTTCCTCCTATGGCACCTATACCTAATGCCTTTTGTGCACTGTAGGCTCCAAGCAGTGCTGCTACAGGTTTTCCCCAAGAGTTTGCATTATCGCCAAGCTTTTCGAAATATTCCTGCAATGTTAAATAGGTTTTATCCGGATTACCGCCTAGGGCGAGTACTTTGGCGACTGACCACAAGATGGCATACTGAGCACCGTGGAAGGGACTCCATGAAGATAAATAAGGATCAAAACCGTGAGTCATGATGCTGACAGTAGTAGTATCTCCGTGGAGGACGGGAAGTTTAGCTACCATGCCCTGTACGGGTGTTTTTTGATACTTCCCTCCAAAAGGCATTAACACACTGCCGGCACCGATAGTGCTGTCAAACCGTTCTGCTAAGCCCTGTTGTGAGGCAACAGGAAGAGAGCTCATCGTTTCAATCCACTTGCTTTTAATGTCTAAACTTTGTCTCGATACGAAATAGTCTCCTTGAGGCGTGTCGACACAAGCGATTTTTTCTTGATGAGCACCGTTGGTACTTAGGAATTCTCGGCTAATGTTTACGATCTCTTTTCCCCGCCATGTCATGATTAAACGCGAATCTGCTGTTACTGTGGCTACCACGGTAGCTTCCAAATTTTCTTCTCTGCATGCGGCAAAAAAGGCATCTATACTTGTAGGAGCCAGTACACAAGCCATGCGCTCTTGTGATTCGGAGATAGCGAGCTCCGTGCCGTCCAGCCCTTCATATTTCTTCGGAACCAAGTCCAAGTTGATATGAACCCCGTCGGTTAACTCTCCGATAGCGACAGACACACCGCCGGCACCAAAATCATTGCATCTCTTGATAAGAGGTGTAACCTCGGGGCGACGGAAGAGGCGCTGAATTTTTCTTTCTGTCAAAGCATTTCCTTTTTGTACTTCCGCGCCACAATTTTCAAGGGACTCCATGGTGTGCTCTTTAGAGGAGCCCGTTGCGCCTCCGCAACCGTCTCGGCCTGTTTTTCCGCCCAGAAGAACAACTACATCCCCCGGAGCGGGAACCTCTCTTTTTACGGCAAATCGAGGCGCCGCACCGATTACAGCACCTATTTCCATGCGTTTTGCAATATATCCGGGGTGATAGTACTCTTTTACCTCTCCGGTAGCCAAACCAATCTGGTTACCATAAGAACTGTATCCTTTGGCCGCTCCTGTTGTAATAAGCCGTTGAGGCAATTTGCCGGGCATGGTGTCTTCCAGAGCCTGTCTTGGGTCGCCGGAACCGGTTACGCGCATAGCTTGGTATACATAGGCACGCCCGCTCAGGGGGTCGCGTATGCAGCCTCCGAGGCAGGTAGCGGCGCCCCCGAAAGGTTCAATCTCTGTAGGGTGATTGTGGGTTTCATTTTTAAAGAGAAGTAACCATTCCTCTGTTTTTCCATCTACTTCTACAGGTACAACTATTGTGCAGGCATTAATTTCATCGGATTCATCAATCTCTTGAAGTTTTCCTTGAGCACGAAGTTCTTTTACGGCCAAGGTAGCCATGTCCATTAAGGTCCGGGCTTTTTCTTTCTCCTTATACAATAGGGAACGGCCGGACATGTATTGGTCGAAAGCCTCCTGAATGGGTGAGGTAAAGAGCCCTTCTTTGATGGTAATAGAAGATAGTTCCGTCATAAAAGTGGTATGACGACAGTGGTCGGACCAGTAGGTGTCAAGAACACGGAGCTCCGTTATGGTAGGATTTCTATGTTCTTCTTCAGCGAAATAACAGCGAATCATGTCGAGATCGGCTTGGCTCATAGCCAGGCCGTATTCAGATATAAAGGCAGAATAGTCTTCTTTTGTAAGTGATGTGAAATTCTCTAAAACTTGAACATCTTTGGGCTCGGTTGTGATGAGTTGTAAAGAATCGGGTAGATTTAGAGTGGCTTCTCTTGAATCGACCGGATTAATATAATATGTTACCAGGGTTTTGCGTTCTTCATCGGAAAGCAGTCCGTCGAGGACTAAGAATTGTGCAGACCGAACTGTCGATTCGGCACGCAAGGTCAACATTGCAATGCATTGTTCGGCAGAGTCGGCCCGTTGATCATACTGGCCGGGAAGATATTCGCGGCCAAGAACTGTTTGCGTTTCGTTGACAGGAAGTTCATCATATACGGAGTCTACCGGTGGTTCTGAAAAAATGAGATTTTTAGCTTGGTCTACGTGTTCAGGCTGGATGCCTTCTATATCATAACGCTCATAAATGGCTACGCCCGTGATGGGCAATTTCAACTCTTCCCGGAAGACTTGGAGAAGGCGTATTTCCTCTTGTGCGTAAGCAGATTTTTTTCTTACATATAGTCGATGGATGGACATATGAAGTTTCCTCCCTAACAATAATAGGATACTAAAGTGTGTTTATTGACAATATCAGTATAAACGGTTTAGACTTATAAGTAAATAATGATATTTTTATTTATAAATAAGTATAAGTTATAAATTGGAGGCTATTATGAATGCAGAATTATATCGGGTGTTTTACCAAGTAGGACTGTATTTATCCTTCTCAAAAGCGGCACAAGCCATGGGGGTTTCACAGTCGGCTATCAGTCAGAGTATAAAGCAGCTGGAAAAAATACTGGGATTCCCTTTGTTTGTGAGAACAACAAAGTCGGTTACTTTTACAAAACGAGGAGAAGAGCTGTTTTTTGCGGTAGCGAAATCCTTTAGTTTACTTACGGATGCAGTCGCTCAAATTCAAGAGCGCAATGATTACGAGAAATCGGCTTTTCGCATTGCCGCAGGGGATACCTTGTGCAGCTACTATTTATTACCTTATTTTTCTGCATGGCAAAAAAGACAAAAGCAGAAGGGTTTGGTCATTATCAATAGGCCATCACTGGCTTGCATTGAGTTGGTAAGAGAAGAAAAGGTGGAGGCAGCGGTTATCGCCTTAAATGAGGAAGTGAGAAAGGATCAGGGGTTGGATGTAATTCCTCTTTTTGATCTTCATGATATTTTTGTGGGTGGACCGCAGTATAAGGGAAAGGTTTTTCGTGAGGTAAAAGAGATCGCCCAAGAGCCTCTTATTGTGCTGGAAAAGGGCTCTATTATCCGCTCTGCATTTGATGAAATTATGGCGGGCTGCTTCTATAAAGCTAATATAGAGGTAGGAAGTATGGAGGTGTTGATTCGCTTTTTGAAATTAGGGATGGGTGTATCCTTGTTGCCGAAAGAGTACGTACAACCGGAATTAAAGAGCGGAGCTTTGCAGGAGATAAAGACAAAGATTCCCGTGGGGCCGCATACAATTGGATTAATAAAATCAAGACGTCGCCCTACCAGCGGAGGATTGGCCGCTTTCATTGACGAGCTAAGCAAATGATGATAAATTTAAGGTGGATTAGAATTAAGTTTTGCATTTTCCGGTAGAGAGGATGTATTTTACGAGTAGATCTGGGAGCGATTTATGCGTAGGAGGTCAGCATGAACGAAAAGGCACTTAAGTTTGATGAATATTTAACAAAACTCGATATTACTTGGTTTGAAAAAGAAGAAAGAACGGATGAATACGATACGGTATTGTATCGCACTTTTTTGGAGATAAAAGATAAGAGATTTCCTCTGTTTGTTATTTTGGATAAATCCATTTTTACCGTGGTGCGTCAAATTGTTATTACAGGGGCTGATCAAGTCGCCGACAGAGCGGCTTTGGTTGAGTATGTAAATGATCTGAATAGTCGTTATAAGGTATTCAAATATTATTTGAATGAAGAAGAAGGGATTCTCTATATGGATATGAGTATTCCCGCCATAGGAGAATACTTTGATCCCGAGATTCTCATGTATTTAATCGGTAGTATATTGTTGCCACATATGGAAGAAATTTTGCCTCGCTTGGAAGAGTTGGCCGTGCCTAAGAAAAAACGAGGAAAGCAAAGTAAATAAGGAAACATAAAGCCGCAACAGCATAGCAAATAGGATTGGTTGCGGCTTTTTGATAAGGAGATATTATGAGAAACACAAAAAGAGAAGCTTTTGACTTATTTTTGAAGGAAGAAAATTTGGAATGCTTTGAAATAAAAGAACTGAAAGATGAGGACGGTACTGTTATTTATCGTTCGTATATACAGACTGAATGGGGAGAACTTCCCGTTTTTGTTATTTTGGACAATTCCATCTATACGATTATTCGAGTTACTGTCGGATATGGGGTGGTAACGGAAGATAATACGGCAGCTCTGTCGATGTTTTTAAATGAAGAGAATGCAAAATATAAAAGTTTTAAATTCTATATAGAAAAAGAAGACAACAGTCTTTATCTGGATTGCATTTATATGACAACGGAAGGGCATTTTGAACCCCCGCTGCTTTATGTCCTCATGTCTCAATTGGTGGAATACATTCCGACAGTTCACGGACGAGTGACAGAACTTATAGGAGTAAAGAATTAATGTTCGCTACTATTCGAACATTAAAATAAAAACATATAAAATCAATCGAAAAGTAATTGACGGAGGCGAAGGCCTTTGTTAAAATCTACTTATGTGAGGAGGTGAGCCTAATGAAAGTGGAGGAACAGCTTGCTGTTTCTGAATTGCTTGATTTAGGCTCATTCTGTTTGCGTAGAGTTCAAGTCTTCATGTTTTTGGAGGGAATGAAATGAAAATTGGGATTGTTATGGGGAGCGATTCGGATCTTCCTATTATGAAAAAAGCGGCAGAAGTATTAAAAGAATTTTCTCTGCCTTATGAAATGGTTATTGCATCGGCTCACCGCACTCCGGCAGAGGTGAAAGCGTTTGTGGAAAGGCTGGAAGCGGAAGGGGCGGTCGCTTTTGTTGCCGGCGCCGGAGCGGCGGCTCATTTACCGGGAGTTATTGCTTCTTATACAACAAAACCTGTTATCGGGGTTCCTATCAATGCAACGGCGTTAAAGGGCATGGATGCACTATTGGCAATTGTGCAGATGCCTTCGGGGATGCCGGTGGCAACAGTGGCCATTGATGGGGCGAAAAATGCGGCCCTTTTAGCGATACAAATTTGTGCAACAAAAGATGAAGCTTTACAGGAATCTTATAAAAAATACAGAGAAAATATGGCGAAAGAAGTAATTTTAAAGAATGATAAATTACAAAAAGAACTATAGGAACTAAAAAGCGAGGAGAGAAAATGAACATGTTATATGAAGGGAAAGCAAAGCAAATTTTTGAAACCGATCAAGAAGATGTGGTCTTGGTTCGGTACAAGGATGATGCAACCGCTTTTAACGGAGAGAAAAAGGGCAGTATTCAGGATAAAGGTGTGCTTAACAATAAGATAACATCTTTTTTCTTCCATCTCCTCACGGAAAGAGGAATTCCCAACCATTTCATTAAAAGACTTAATGACCGTGAGCAACTGGTAAAGAAGCTTACTATTATTCCTTTAGAGGTCATTGTGAGAAATCGTATAGCCGGTTCTTTGGCAAAGCGATTGGGTGTGGAGGAAGGAACGATTGCAAAGCAACCCATTTTGGAGTTTTGCTACAAAAACGATGAACTGGGGGATCCTTTCGTTAATACTTCTCAAATTTTAGCTTTGGGATGGGCAACAAAAGAGGAAGTTGAAACAATCGGTCGGTATGCTTTAGATATTAACGAAATTTTAAAAACCTTCCTTGATGAAAAAAATGTCATTTTGGTTGATTTTAAGCTGGAGTTTGGCGTTCACAAGGGCGAAATAATGCTGGGAGATGAAATATCCCCCGATACTTGTCGTTTTTGGGATAAGGATAGTTTAGAAAAACTGGATAAAGATCGCTTCCGCCGAGATTTGGGGCATGTGGAGGAAGCCTATAAGGAAATGTTGCTTCGCTTGACGGGAGAGCAAGCATAGGAGGAAATATGAATTACGATGAGGTTTTTGATAAATGGCATGAAGAGTGCGGTGTATTTGGTATTTATGATCGCACACTTCCCATTACCCAATATGTATATTGGGGTCTTTTTGCGTTGCAACATAGAGGGCAGGAAAGTGCCGGGATTGCTATTACGGATGGGAAAGATATGGAGGTATTCAGAGGACAGGGGCTTGTAACGGAGGCCTTTGCCGCACTGCCAAATATGAGCGGTCATCTGGGAATTGGCCATGTTCGATATTCTACAACCGGATCTAATAATCCAAGAAATATTCAGCCTTTAGCGATTCACTATCAAGGGGGGGACTTGGCTGTCGCCCATAACGGGAACTTAACGAATGCATTGGAATTAAGAAAAGAACTGCAGGATACAGGGTCTGTTTTTCAGACGACCATGGACTCGGAAGTTATTGTCACATTAATTGCCAGGTCAAAAGAGGAGTCCGTTGAAGAGCGCATCAAAGAGGCGGCTAATCGTATACGGGGAGCCTATTCCTTGGTAGTCTGTACTACAGATAAGCTCATCGGTGTGCGTGATCCACAGGGATTTAGGCCTCTTTGCCTGGGGAAGACGGAAAACGGATATGTGCTGGCTTCGGAAACCTGTGCTCTTGACGCTATACATGCGGGTTTTATACGCCATATCGCACCCGGAGAAATGGTTGTCATTACGGAAGAGGGCGTAAGGAGCGAATTCTTTACGGAAGAAAGAAACAAAGCACTTTGTATTTTTGAATATATTTATTTTGCTCGTTCGGATAGTAATATTGACGGGCAGAATGTATATGAATCCCGACTTGCCATGGGAAGGGAACTGGCGAGAGAAACTAAGGACTTCGAAGCGGATCTTGTTATGTCCATTCCCGACTCGGGGACGACGGCTGCTCTCGGTTATGCCAGAGAATCGGGGATCCCCTTCGCGGAAGGGCTCGTAAAGAATCGGTATATGGGGAGAACTTTTATTAAACCTGACCAGGCACAGAGGGATTTAGCGGTTCGGATGAAATTAAACCCTGTTCCCAGCGTAGTGGCCGGAAAGAGAGTAGTGCTCATTGACGATTCGATTGTTCGTGGTACCACCAGTGGGATTATTGTCCGGATGCTAAAGGAAGCCGGTGCTGAGGCAGTATATATGTGTGTGAGTTCCCCGACGATTGAATACCCCTGTCATTACGGGATAGACACATCTGTAAGAAAAGAATTAATTGCAGCTACACATACGGTAGAAGAAATACGTCAATATATCGGTGCGGATAAATTGCACTACTTAAGTAAAGAAGGGCTTTGTCGAGCAATTGAGGCTGTGAAGGAAGACGAGTTGTGCTTTGCTTGCTTTGACGGTCAGTACATGGTTCAGGTTCCTGAAGAACAAGAGGAGGGCGTAAAATATGTGCTTGAACAATAAAGGGCTTACTTATCGAGATGCGGGTGTCGATATTGATGCCGGAAATAAAGCGGTAGAATTGATGAAGGATGCGGTTAAGCGTACATATACAGCGGGAGTAGTCGGCGATATCGGAGGCTTTGGAGGCCTTTATTCCTTAGCTGCATTTTCCGGAATGAAGCATCCTATGTTGGTATCGGGCACAGATGGTGTGGGAACTAAACTTCGCCTTGCCATTATGATGGATAAGCATGATACTATCGGCCAGGATTGTGTAGCGATGAGCGTAAACGATGTATTGGTACAGGGCGCTACTCCTTTGTTTTTTCTTGACTATATAGCGGTCGGACATCTGGATCCGGAACAAGTAGCAACGATTGTTGGTGGCGTAGCAAAAGCCTGCGAAGAATCGGGATGTGCCTTGTTGGGCGGAGAAACGGCGGAAATGGCAGGATTTTATGAGGATGGCGACTATGATGTGGCAGGATTTGCGGTAGGCATTGTGGATCGCGACGACCTCATTACAGGGGATAATATAAAGAGTGGCGATATTTTGCTCGGATTGCCTTCCGCAGGAGTTCATTCCAATGGATTTTCCTTGGTGAGAAAAATCGTATTTGAAGCCCATAAAATGGAGCTTACCGACTATATAGAAGAGTTTGGCAAGACGTTAGGAGAAGAATTGTTAACTCCTACGAAACTTTATCCTAAAGCGGTACTTCCACTTGTACAAAAGCACCTTTTAAAAGGAATGGTGCACATTACCGGTGGCGGCTTCTACGATAATATTCCTCGCATTTTACCGGAAGGAATGAATGCTAAGGTGAATGCAGATGCATGGCCGATACTTCCTGTGTTTACAAAGCTTCAGGAATGGGGCGGAGTAGAAACAAAAGAAATGTTTCGTACCTTTAACATGGGCATCGGTATGATTCTTGTGGTAGATCCGGATCAGGCAGAGTCTGTTAAGGCGGATCTTAGAGCACGTGGAGAAGAAGTATATGAGATCGGCTACATAGAAGAGGGTACGAAAGAAGTTATTGTGGAAGGTCGTGCATTTCATGAATAAGCGATTAGCCGTATTTGCCAGTGGCAGAGGTTCAAACGCAGAAGCGATTTATAAGGCTATAAAGGACAAAGAAATCAAAGGGGAAATCGTTGTCATTTTAAGCGATAAGGCAAACGCTGCCGTGCTTGATAAGAGTGCGGAATGGGATATACCCACTCTTGTGATAGAGCCAAAGGCATATCTCACAAAAGAGGCTATGGAGCAGGATATGATAAATTTGCTGGCTCCTTATGAGCTCGACGGCATAATTTTGGCCGGTTACATGAGGCTTCTTGGGGAGACATTTATTAAAGCTTATGAATACAAGATTCTAAATATTCATCCTGCTCTACTTCCTTCTTTTCCCGGGCTTCATGCACAGCGACAAGCGGTGGAGGCAGGAGTAAAGGTTAGCGGATGTACGGTTCACTTTGTGGATGCGGGAATGGACACAGGGCCAATTATTATGCAAGAAGTAGTGCCTGTGTATGCGGAAGATACAGAGGAAACATTAAGTGAGCGGATTTTAACGGTAGAACACGCTATGTATAAACGTGTAGTAGCTTTGTTTTGTGAAGATAAACTGGAAATTAGAAACCACAAGGTATTTATAAAGGAGGAAGGCCATGATTAAGCGCGCCCTCATAAGCGTATCGGACAAAACGGGAATTGTTGAATTTGCCCGAGCTCTGGAGGACTTAGGGATAGATATTATTTCTACGGGAGGAACATTACAGGCTCTTAAAGAAGCGGGGATTAAAGCACGACAGGTCAGTGAGATTACAAATTTTCCGGAAATGATGGATGGACGGGTCAAAACCCTACATCCCATGGTTCATGGCGGAATTTTGGCAATTCGTGACAATCATGAACATATAGCGGCTATGGAAGAACATAAAATAGAATCCATCGATTTAGTTGTGGTGAACTTGTATCCTTTTAGAGAAACTATTGCAAAGCCGAATGTGAGCAGGGAAGAAGCGATAGAAAATATTGATATCGGTGGGCCGTCCATGGTGCGTAGTGCAGCCAAAAACAGCAAGTATGTCGGTATTATCGTAAATCCGGCATATTATGAAGACGTGCTTGTACAATTGAGAGAGCAGGGGACACTGACCGATGAGTTTAGGCTTCGTTTGGCGCAGGAAGCCTTTGCGCATACCGCAGCTTATGATGTGGCGATTGCGAACTATTTAGGGGAACAGCTAGAAGAAGGCCCTTGTCCCGGTGAGTACCTATGTGCTTATGAGAAAGTACAGGATTTGCGTTACGGCGAGAATCCTCATCAATCTGCGGCTTTTTACAGAGAAATCGGGAAAAACAGTGGATTGGGTGCTTTAAAGCAACTTCATGGCAAAGAGCTTTCCTACAACAATTTGGTAGATATGGAATCAGCATGGAATATGGTTTGGGAGTTTGTGAAACCCGCCGCATGTATTATTAAACACACCAATCCGTGCGGAGCTGCCACGGGTGAGTCCATTGCAGATGCATATGTGCGAGCTTATGAGGCGGATCCGGTATCCGCTTTTGGCGGGATTGTAGCGGTTAATGGCCCCGTAGATAAGGCGACGGCCGAGGAAATGAGTAAATTATTCTTAGAAGTAATCATGGCGACTTCTTTCACGGAAGAGGCACTGGCCATTTTGGAACAAAAGAAAAATATCCGCTTGATTCAGCTGGATGCGCCGTTGGAAGGACAGGTAACAATAAAGAAAGTATCCGGTGGCCTTTTAGTACAAACGGAGGACGACTTGCCGGAAAATGAAGCTGATTATGAAGTGGTTACAAACAGTAAGCCTACTCCTGAAGAATGGGAAGCCCTTCATTTCGCGTGGAAAATGGTTAAACATGTTAAATCAAATGCGATTGTAGTAAGCTCGGCTAATCAGACACTTGGTGTAGGGGCCGGACAAATGAATCGCGTAGGCTCCGCTAAGATTGCATTAGAGCAGGCAGGAGATAAAGC
>JBHAEC010000084.1:0-2652 GCA_041855385.1 Veillonellaceae bacterium | reverse complement strand
GGCCAAGGTCAATCTGAAATCGAGAAACTGCAAAAGCAAATGAAGGCTTGGAAGGATAAGTACTAGCAAGCCGAAGAAGCGAGAAAAACGCAGAGAATAAGCGTATTCGAGCAGGTATTTCGTCTCAAACAATTGCAGTTCTTACAAAAGTAAGAGGACTCCTTTACTATGGAATGGTAAAAATGAATATGATAACTATAGCTTCCTATATGGCTTTTTCTGTGGTATTTATCATTCGTATATGGGCCATTAAGGAAAAATGGAGTTTGCCCAAAGTTCATCATTTATAGTAGAACTATTTTCTTATGGTGGTGTAATGGGTGGTAGTAATGGTATAATAAAGTATTCTTTAATGTGGGGAAATACTTTGCAGAGAGATATTATGTTATTAGATGAAGATAGTTTATAAACAGTCATCCTTGTACGATTAAGGAGGGATACAGTGAGAAAAAAGATTGCGTTTTTAACTATGTGGGCCGCTGCTATTTTGATGTGGTCGGAACCTGTAGAGGCGAAAACCATTGTATTTGTGCCACAAGATAACAGGCCGGTTAGTCTTGCTTATACCGTATTAACCGCTGAAAGTGCGGGATATACGGTGCTTACTCCGCCGGATTATCTCATTTCGGGGAAGAATTTTTTTGGTTACCCCGATGAGATATGGAAGTGGTTGGATGCTAATGTAGAAAAGGCGGATGCGTTAATACTAAGCACGGACACATTGGTATACGGTGGGCTGGTAGACTCAAGAAAGCATACTATTTCCTTGGATTTGCTTTTGGATCGAGTAAAAAGATTGCAGAAATTAAAAAAACACAATCCTAATACTCCTATATATGCCTTCGGTACCGTTATGCGTTCGCCTAGGGCCAGTGGAGGAGGCGTGGAGCCGGAATATTATGCGGAATATGGACCCACGATTTTTCAGATTGCTGCTTTACAGGACAAGCCTGACAGCAAGGGATTAACTGCGGATGAGCAGGCGCAGTTGTTCAGTTTAACAGCGACTGTTCCCGTAGAGTACTTGCAGGATTGGTTTAATCGCCGTCAAAAGAATATGATAGTTAATCGGGCACTGATCGATACGGTTAGAACAGGTGTTTTCAGCTATTTTGCATTAGGTCATGATGATACAAGCTATCTGTCTCAATCCGCTATGGAAGGAAGACATTTACAAAAATACAGTCAAGACCTGTTGCCTACGACGTACGGCAGTTTTCCGGGAGCCGATCAGCTGGGACTTTTACTCATTGCTAGAGCTCACGTGGATATGAACCAATTGAAACCGACTTTTCAAATGATTTATCCACTGGGCGGAGCGGAGAGAACAATGCCCCATTATGAAGATCAGTCTATAGGGAAAACGACGGAAGAGCACATTCTTGCTGTAGGCGGAACTATTATTGAACAAGGCAGACCGGATATTTTGTTAGCTCTCAATACACCTCTGACAAAAACAACGGGTGAGTCGGAAAGTTTTAAGAACCTTCCCTTTACTTCCGCCAGTATTAATAAGTTTGTGGATCGCATGGAAACGGCCATTAAAAGTGGTGTCCCTGTAGCTGTGGCAGATGTGGCGTACTCAAACGGTGCGGATAACATTTTGACAAATAGCATGAAAAAGAGGGACTTACTCTATAAGGTGGCATCTTATAACGGATGGAATACGGCCAGCAATACCGTGGGATATGCTATTGCACAGGGGATTTTGAGTCCTGCTATGTCGGAAAAGGGACATAAAATGGTTCTGACCCAGCAATATTTAGATAACTGGGGATATCAGGCAAACGTTCGCAAAGAAGTATACCGCATGCAAGATACGATTCGTACAGACAATGTAAAATATACAGGTGTACTAAACGAGCGTTTGGAAGAATTCATGATTGAAAAACTGCAAGACTTTGCCGAGAAAGAATTAAGTATTGATCCACGTACCGTGTGGGCTAAATTTCCTTGGGGACGTTTGTTTGAAACAGATGTTATTGTCTATGACGAACCAAAAGCACCTCTTATGAAGGAAATACGGATGGCCCGTGAAGAGGAAGAGCGGAAGAAAGCTGAGGCAGAAGCAAAGGAAAAAGCGAAAAACGAGGCAAATAAGCTGACTTCAGGTGCTACCGCCGATACCTCAAATTCGGCTAAACAGGACTCGGATAAAAGTAAACAGTAAAAATAAATCCTAAAAGGAATTATGGAGAGAAAATAAAAAGAAAATTACACTAAAAAACCCTCGCGACAAAAGTTGCGAGGGTTTTTGTATTATTACGTTCATGGATGAGGAGGATGCAACGCTTCAGAAGAAGGTTGCATCCATTCAAGCTGCATAATGCGCCACCGTAAATCATTAATCGTGTCTTTTAAATACCACAAATCACTGTCCGCTTCTTTGAGATTGGCAGTGTGAGCGTTAATTATATACTCTAAATTTGTAAGGCGACCGGGATAGCTGTCCGAATTTCCTGATGTAATCTGATCAAGCCGGTCTTGGAGAACAAGAATTTGTATCTGCTGGAAAATCATACAGGAAAAAAGGAGCAGGAAAACAAAAAATATGAGAGCTTTTTTGGTATATAATTTGTATCGAATGTTTGAAAGAAGCGATATGATGCGTTTCATAGAATTATCCATTACATATTATTTAAATTAGATAAT
>JBHAEC010000083.1:0-17272 GCA_041855385.1 Veillonellaceae bacterium | reverse complement strand
CGCCTAAGGCTAGTCCTCCCAACCAGTGCGGTAAATACATAGTTACAAAAAAAGGTAGGCTTTGTACTGCCGGAAGTGCCGGATATGCGTGATGCATAAACCAACCGATGGCGAGAAAAGGGAGTGCCAATGGTAACATCCATACCGCCGCTAAGTAACAGCCCTTTTTTGCCTCTTTTTCCGAAGCGCCGGAAATAATAGCCTGCGTATATGTTTGTGTTACTGTAATCCCTACAACGGTAGAAAATATCTTATCAACAAAGCTGACTGCCATACCCGCATCGCTGATAACAAATTGATCGGACCGGTACCAATCAGGGTCTAACATATACAACTCCTGCCACGCCATCAATCCTGCTGTCGCCAAGGTAAAATACAAAAGGCTTGTTTTGATCAATCCGGAGATACCGGTTCCTTTTATTCCTCCTATGAGAACGTAAACGTACACAGAAAGAAGTAAGATAATAACTGCCTGCCAAACCGATACAGGAAGAAAAAGTCGGATAAAATGGATCCCCGATAGTCCGCTGGCTACCAAAGAGAAAAAAATTCCCAATGTTGACACGAGAGACATTGCCGTTCCTGTGAAAGAGCCGTAATAAAGAGCAATATACCCTCCCAATGTACTTTGTCCACTCCTTCGTATGGGTGACACATAAAACAATCCGGTAACAATAAAGCCGATACAGGCACCGAGAAGCATCCAAATGCCGTGTAATCCGCCTGTGGTAACGGACTGTACGGTTCCCACCGTCATGGAACCGCCCATCATAGTTCCTACCAACATTCCTGCAACCATATAACCAGAAGCAGTATGACCGCTAACGCTAAAGCCTTCCAGCGACCGGGAAGCACTCTTTGCATAAATGACGGCACCTATAATAAGCAGTACACTTAAACTCATAAAAATCCAATGAATCAAGGTTATTCTCATATCCATCCCTCAATTATATCTGTCTTAGCTGTATCATAACATAAATATCTTTTTATTGACATAAAAAGACGCCTCCAAGGAGGCGTCTTTTTGGTTGTATTAAATAACAATGTTATCTATATGCAAATTTTACCGATTATTGCTATTTTTTACGGTGTACCCCTAATCGTTCAATGATAATAAAGAGCATGGGGATAACAAAGATACCGAAAACGGTAGCCGTTGTCATGCCTGCCACAACTGCAACCCCCATGGATACACGAGAAGCCGCACCCGCACCTGAAGATAAGGCCAAAGGCATACATCCTAAAATAAAGGCCAAGGACGTCATGACAATGGGACGAATACGAATCTTTGCAGCCTCAATTGCTGCGTCAACGACAGGCATTCCTCTTTCTTCTACACGGATTTTGGCATATTCAATAATAAGAATTGCATTCTTCGCCGCCAAGCCGATCAAAGTGAGGAGTCCTATCTGTAGGTAAATATCATTTGAAAGATTTAAAAGGTATGGCACTGCCGCTGCACCAAAAATTCCTGTCGGAACAGAGAATAATACAGCAAAAGGAACTTTCCATGATTCGTATAGAGCGGCCAATACCAAAAATACGAAAACCAGACCCATTGCCAAAATAATAATGGTTTGGGACCCCGCTTTTACTTCCTCACGCGCCTGATCTGCCCAGTCATATGTATAACCGGAAGGAAGTGATGTAGCCGCTGCTGCCTTTAATGCTTCAATGGCATCGCCCGTACTGTATCCGGAAGCTTCAGATCCGGATATTTTTACAGCTGGATAATTGTCAAATCTTGTAATTGACGCTACGGTTCCCGTCTGTTTCGGCGTGATATAGGTATCAACAGAAACCATTTCTCCCGCACTGTTTTTCACATAGATAAACTTGTTCATATCCGTAGATGTCCTAAACGTATCTTCCGCTTGTACAACTACTTTATAATTTTTCCCATATTTACTGAAATCATTAACCTGAATACTTCCGTAAAATCCTTGTAATGCGGTGAATATAGAGCTTACGCTTACCCCATCACGCGCCGCTCTCTCGCGGTTTACCAAAAAGTCATATCCCGGAGTTCCATTATTAAAGGTTGTGTAAACGCTTCCTATAGCAGGACTTTTTCTTGCCTCTGCCAAAAATTGATTCGTTACATCAATCATTGATTCCGTACTATCTCCGGCTTTATTGACCAGATACATGGAAAAGCCCCCCGTATTACCAAGCCCCGGAATAGATGGCGGATTAAGCGCCAATATAGTTGCTTCCGGAACCCCGGCAGCAAACCCAAAGGCCTTACGAATCTTTGCACGGACGCCCTGATCTGCTCCTTTTCGTTCAGACCAGTCATTTAACAGTACAAAGGCTGTTGCCCCACTTGATTTTTGTCCTCCCGACAAAATATCAAACCCGGTAATCCCCATGATATTTTCGGTATCCCCATCGCTCTCAACAAAGGCGGATATTTTTCGAACAACGTCAAGTGTTCTTGAAGTGGTCGAACCTTCAGGCAAGTTAACGGCAATCATATAATAACCGCTATCTTCAGCAGGAACGAAGGCGGTCGGCATATATTTAAAAATGACTCCGGACAGCCCTGCCAATACTAAAAGTGCAATAACCGTAACAGAAAGACGACGACTCAGCTTAACCAATTGAAAGCCGTACCAATCTGTCATTTTATCAAACCACACATTAAACTTATTTAGCCATTTCTCTACTGTATTTACTTCTTCTTTATGTACATGAGGCTTTAGCATCATAGCACATAGTGCAGGAGTAAGGGAAAGGGCAACAAATGCCGATATGGCAACAGATACGGCAATGGTTAAGGCAAATTGCTTATACAATATCCCCGTCATGCCGCCCATAAAAGATACGGGAATGAATACGGATGCCAATACAAAGGCAATACCGATAACCGGCCCCGATACATTTTCCATGGCGATGACCGTTGCCTCTTTAGGCTGTTTGCCATTGTATTTTAACTCAAATTCAACCGCTTCAATTACTACAATCGCATCGTCAACAACAAGCCCGATTGCCAATACCATAGCAAAGAGGGTCAGTGTATTAATGGAGAAATCAAGAAGCGTAAAAGCCGCAAATGTACCCAATAAAGATACGGGAACTGCTATCATGGGAATAATCGTAGAACGCCAAGATTGTAGGAAAATATATACAATTAAACCTACCAACAATAGTGCTTCTATAAACGTCTGAATAACCTCTTTAATAGAAGCCGTAACAAAAGCCGTACTGTCTACAACGACCCTATACTCCATGTCTGCAGGAAAACTCTTGGATTGTTCCTCTAAAATTTTCTTGATTTCACTAATCGTCTCAAGAGCATTCGCATCGGTTGTCAATGAAATTGCAAACCCTGCTGACGGTTTTCTCATGCTCTCCGCTGAAAACCCATAGCTTTTGGCGCCCAGTTCGATGCGAGAAATATCTCTTAAGTAGAGCAAATTATCATTTGAATCTTTTTTTATAACAATGCTTCCAAATTCTTCGGGAGAGCTCATGCGCCCCTGTACGGAAAGCGTGTATTGAAATTGTTGGTCCCCCGGAGCCGGACTTGCACCGATTTGTCCCGCTGCGGCTTGCACATTTTGTCCGGATATTGCAGAAGTGACTTCTGCAATGGTTACCCCGTATTGAGACATTTTTGCCGGATTTAACCACACGCGCATGGCATAATCGGCACCGAATTCCTGTACTGTACCTACACCGTTAACAGACTTAAGCTCATCTAGCAAAAAGTTACTGCCATAGTTCTTTAAAAATGTCTGGTCATACGTTTCATTCGGAGAAACAAGGGCAAAAACCATTGCCATATCGCCGGACGATTTCGTTGTAGTCACACCGACTGCTTGCACCTCTGAAGGCAAAGAAGCGGTAGCACGAGCCACACGGTTTTGCGTATTAACCGTTGCCATATCCGCATCTGTTCCTTGGTCAAATTGGACCGTCAAACTATAACTTCCGTCAGAGCCGCTACTGGACACCATGTAGTCCATATCCTGTACGCCTACAATCTGCTGCTCAATAACAGCCGCAACCGTATCAGATACCACTTGCGAGGATGCGCCTATATAAGTAGCATTAACGCGAACTTGAGGGGGAGCAATATTCGGATACCGCGCTATTGGTAGACTTACCATCGCTAAAATCCCGATAATTGTAATCATGAGAGATATAACGATGGCAAAAATAGGTCTATTTATAAAAAATTTTGACACGATATCCCTCCTATTTAGCCTGGTCTATTTGTTCTTTTGTCAGATATGTTGCCTTTACCGCCATACCTGCCTTTACTTTAGTTAAACCGTCTACTATAACCTGATCACCGGCAGATAATCCGGACGAAACCAAAATAAATTTGCCCTTTGTGGCACCAAGTGTAACCGGTACTTGCTTCACCTTACCATCTGCATCAACTACCATAACAAAGTTTTTATCCAAAATCTGTACCAACGCTTTTTGCGGTATTAAGATAGCATTTGATACTTTCTCGCTATTGGAAATAACCGTTCCGTACATTCCCGGAATCAGCAATTTACCTGCATTGGGAAATTCCGCTTTTACTTCGAGTTTTCCCGTTCCACTTTCCAAGGATTTACTGATTTGCGCAATTTTCCCCATTTCACCGTATATGGTGCCATCACTTAAGCGAAGTTGCAACTGTCCCTCCACCGGCGTTGCTTTCTTCATAAAGTTCAGGTATTCGGCCTCACTTAAACTAAACTCCACATATACCGGATCGGTAGAGGAAATGGTTACCAGTGCCGTGCTCCCTGCGGTGACGAATGTTCCAAGATCAACATCGTCCATTCGCAAAGTACCGCTAAAAGGTGCATAAACGACGGTATCATTCAGATTGTCCTGGGCGATTTTAACCTGTGCTTCACTGGCTTCATATGCTGCACGCGTTTGCTCTGTTGCAGAACGTTGTGTATCTACTTGTTGCATAGCAATAGCATTTTCTTTCGCCAGTGTTTCATACCTACCCAAATCCAGTTTTGCATTTTGGTAGTTTGCATTCGTTTGAGCCGCACTTGCCTGAGCCGCCGCAAGGCTTGCCTCATATTGTCTGGAATCAAGTTTAAATAAGGCTTGTCCCGCCTCTACCTGTTCTCCTCCGTTTATATATTTCTCTATTACATGACCTGATACTCTGGAACGAACAGGAACTTCATTTTTAGCTATAATTGTTCCCGGAAACGCATATTCTACCGTAGTATCTTCTGCTGTAACCTTATATGCATTAACAGCAACTGCCTGTGTAGCACCTGTTTGCGTGGATTGCGTTCCGCATCCCGTAGCTAAAAGCATCCCCGTTAATGCCAAAGTTATCCCTAGGTATTTGATTTTCATTTCAAACTCTCCTCTTCACTTTTTGTTACTAAAATCCCCTGCAAAATCATGGAAATACCTTCACGCAGTTTATCCGTAATATCATCCAAATCATAGTTCTTGTCATAAATAAGCTGATGAGCCATGCCTTTTAACATCAATATAAGTGTATGTATACAGACCGGTTTAAGTGTTCCCTTTCGTTGCTCTTCATAAAGAAAGTCTTCCAGCAACTTCCAGTCTTTTTCACACACATTTTGCAATTTTTCGATGAGAAAAGGCATCTTGTTAAGTATTTCTCGACCATGACGACCACTAAGAGTAGTAAAAGCTCTTGACCGTACAGAAAAAAACCTTTTTAGCTTCTCTTCGCAGCTCAAGGTTTTATCTTCCAAAATTCTCTTATGATCTCCATAAAGAGTGCCTACTTTTTCAATGAAAATTGTCTCAATAATCTCATTTTTTGAGCAAAAATGCTCATACAAAGTACGCTTGCTGATATTTAATCGCTTAGCCAGATCATCCATACGAAAGGAAGAATTATGCACTTCTATTTCATATGCCGCCGCTTCCAAAATTTTCTCCCTCATGAGAACCTCTCCTAATTTTCCTATATATTCTCTCCCGTCTCAAAACTCCCACTCGTATCATTTTGCTCAAAACTATATTCAAAAACTCTAGTACCATACTTCAGTTTAACAAAGTAAAAAAGCCCCGTCAAGGAAAATCCACTTTTTACTCCTTAACGAGGCGTTTAATTAATTTACTTTATTGCTAAATCCAAGGGAGTTTTTGATTCCTTTTGGCATACAACCGATGGCAAGTCCCGCCATTACCGCACCACACACGGAGCTTGCAGAGAAAGGAATAATCAACGCCATCGCCCCCAGTTTAGATCCGAGAACAAAGGCAGCTATTAAATATGCCAC
Organism: Veillonellaceae bacterium; assembly: GCA_041855385.1. GTDB lineage: Bacteria > Bacillota > Negativicutes > Veillonellales > Veillonellaceae > JBHAEC01. Next base: position 11,036 of record JBHAEC010000083.1, on the reverse strand, counting down.
ATATCCGCCAATTATTCCGGTTCCCACAACCTCTCCTACACAAGCCCACAAAACAGAATTGGTTTTTTTGTACGCATAGGCGGACAAAAAGGCTCCAAACATACTGCCCGGATAAGCCAGCAAGGTTCCCGTCCCCAGTAAATTGCGTATAGTAGATAAACAAAAGGCCGATCCCACATTATAATACACTCCGAAGAAAACTCCGATAAACACGTTAATCATGTGCTGTATAGGAAAGGCTTTTGCAAACCCCAGAGGAATTACCAAAAGAGGTGACAACACGATTCCTGTGGCAATAAATATCCCTACTATAACAAGCGTTTTAATATCTACAGAACTATTCTCTTTCATTTTCTACTCGGCCCTCCTCATATAATATTTTAGAAGCAAGTGACCCTAATGCATCATGCAACGCTATAGAAAAGCTGCCGTAGTCCGTTTCTTTTTGTATCTTTGTAAAAGCCTGTTCTCCCGCAATGCTCATACAACTGATTCCCGCTACAGCAGCTATTAGTGGTGATGAAACGGCAATAAAGGCACCGACTAATGCTGTCGTCATGCAACCCGTACCTGTTAATTTCGGCAAAAGGAGAACTCCGTTATGTAGGTTTAGCACAATATTTCCATCCGTCACGATATCTCTTTCTCCCGTAACGGCAACAACACACTTATATCGCCTAGCCAATATAACTGCCATTTCTCGTACTTCCTCCGGTTCTAAAGCACTGTCTATGGCATTCATTCGCTTTACTTTTTCTCCATTGAAACAAAGGTTTCTCCCATCATTTTTTTCGCAAAGCAATCGATATATAGCAGAGATCTCGCCTGCATTACCTTTAATAACCTGAGGTAGCCCTTCCTCTATAACGAAGCGAACTAAATCTTGGCGAATTCGGCTAATTCCAACACCGACCGGATCAAGGACAACAGGAATATTCTCTTTTCTTGCCGCCTTCACGGCCTCGGAAACGGCTAAACCTGTCGAGGGCTGCAATGTGCCGGTATTAAGAACTAAAGCCTTGGAACGCTTTACTACTTCAAAAACCTCATCAGGATGACTCGCCATGATGGGAGAGGCTCCGATAGCCAATATGGCATTGGCACAATCACGAATGGTAACAAGATTTGTTATACAGTGCACAATAGGCTTCTCTTCCCGCAGTCTATCCAGTGCTTCTCCGGATTCTTTCATCCACATTAAAATATTACCCCTGCCTTTTTCATTATCCTAAACGATCCATAAGTGCCTTAATAATGACTTTTTTTACTTTTCCCGGAGCATGTTCTGCAATTAACGGCCGATGTGCATCAGCAGGATAGAATACAGCAAAAGTACCCCTTTGCATGGGGATCATCATCCCCTGCCCACTATATTCATAAAAATACACATCCTTTTCCGGATTGGCCTCAACCATGCGCTCCATTAGAGCAAGAGGAGCATATCCGATACATTCTCTTCCCATAATAACGATTTGAATGTCCGCATAATCTTGATGTGCCTCATATCTACGCTGCTCGATAGGCTCCGTTTCCACCTCATCCACATTCATGTAGTGACCGTTTCCCAACTCATAGCGGCCTGCCGGTAAAGTCTCCAGATTCATAGTAAGAGCTTGTTTAATCAATTTATATATTCCGTTGTGCAGCCACCGTCTTTCCACTCCCAATTGATTAATATTGCCGATAATCATTGATCGTTGCCTCCTTATATGTTTACGGTTTTTTACGTCTGATTTTTACATCCCTCTCCTACTTTTAATCTCTTTTCTCGTACTTATTATAACTTGTAGGCCATTATGTATTCAATACAAACGAAAGGAACTCGTTAACATTGCTATACTTTTATTTCCCTTATAACAACGACTATAGCATAAATATTGTCTTATCCTAAATAAGTACAAAAATCTGTGTAACAAAAGAAAAAAGACCGAAGAAGTTCGTCTAGCATTTTAGATACCTTCATTCAGTCTGTAAAAATTGATTCTGATAAAATTACTGTGTTCTTTAACTTTAAAGAACCCGTTGACCGCATAAAACCACTATCCCAACGGGTTCATTTTAAATGAATTGGTGGAGACGAGGGGAGTCGAACCCCTGTCCAAAAGTGTTGCCCCATAAACTTCTCCGAGCGCAGTCGATGTTTTATCTTTTCGGGTTGCTTTCACACAACGACAAGCTAGTATACCCTATCTCCTATAGGTTTCACTCTTTTTTTAGGAGCCCTAAAAAGAGCTATCCCGCTGTTCGGCGCCTTATCCTTTCCCGCAGGAAAAGAAAGGTAAGACGTTAGCTATGCTGCTAATGCAAAATCTTGTTTTGCGTTTAACTATTTCCCACAGTTTTGCGGCCTTATGGAACGCCGACTCGCTATTTATGATACACCCACCCCTGTCGAAACCATGACGTCCCCGTAAGTGTATGTAGAATTATATCTTAACCGGCATAGTGTGTCAATAAATTGCTTGATTCATATTAAAGTTCAATCTCCTCGATGTTGCTCTTTAAGTCTTCTGGAAATATCTCTTTTTGCATCCCTTTCTGCCATGTCCTGCCTTTTATCATAGATCTTTTTCCCCGTCACTAAACCCACCGTAACTTTAACTCTTCCCCTGGAAAAATGAAGATTAAGAGGAACCAGGGAAAATCCCTTTTCTCTTACCTGGCCGAAGAGACGGTGAATTTCTCTCTTATGCATCAGAAGCTTCCTTGTCCTCAGAGGATCCTGATTAAATCGATTTCCCTGTTCATAGGGGCTTATATGCATTTGATAAAGAAAAAGTTCTCCATTCTCCACACGGCAAAAACTGTCTTTTAGATTGACCTTCCCTTGTCTGATCGACTTTACCTCTGTTCCTGTCAATACAATTCCTGCCTCAAAGGTTTCATGAATATGAAAGTCATGCCTTGCCTTTCGATTATCCGTAATCATATTATCGCTTACTTTACTCACTGATTATAACCCTTTCTCTTTTTACGCTTACCTTTTTTCTTTCGTTTTCCTGCAGTCTCTCTTCTCTTTAGAACGAGCGACTTTTTAGCTTTTTGCTTTTCTTTTCCTCGTTTTTTCTTTCCATTGTCTTGCTTACGCATGTAAGCCTTGGTCATAATCCGAGAAAGTTCCGATATATCGGTTATTTCTCCTAATACAAAATCAATAGTACGGCGACCTACGTCAACTTTAGCTAATGTAACCCGAACGATATCCCCTAAATGATATTCCTTTCCGGATAATCTACCAACCATGGCAAGTTGTTCTTTATTTAGAAAATAGTAGTCATCTTCCATGGAATTAATATGTACAAGGCCATCAATTCCATTGTCTATTTCTACAAACATCCCAAAGTCGGTTAAGTTTCTTATAATCCCCTCAAAAACGTGTCCCACATAGGGGAGCATATATTGAGCCTTCTTTAAATCATCCGTATCTCTTTCTGCCTTTACCGCTACCTGCTCCCTAATTGAACTGTGTTCCGCTGCCTTTGTCAGATATGCTTCATCTCCGTCTTTTGGCCTCCAGCCATGTTTTAAATGCAGTGCCTTTTTCAGCAAACGATGAATCATTAAATCAGGATATCGTCGAATAGGCGAGGTAAAGTGAGTATAACAAGAAGATGCAAGTCCAAAGTGACCTATATTAACGGTACTGTACTTTGCCTGTTGAAGGGATCGCAAGGTCATCATCTCCGCAGTGCGCTCTATCGCTTTTCCTTTTACACTCTGCAAAAACGCCTGCACCTCTCCGGGAGTAATATCCGTGCCGAAACGAGTTTGTAATCCCAGATAATTCACAACAGTTTGTAATGTCTCAAGCTTTTCCTCACTGGGAGATTCATGCACGCGAAACACCGTCGGGCTACCTGTATCACGAAGATAGACTGCTACCGTTTCGTTAGCGATAAGCATGGCTTCTTCAATCATACGCTCCGAAATAGTACGGTCTCGCTTAACAATCTGAAGAGGAGTTCCATCTGTGCTCAACAAAATCTTGTATTCGGGAAAATCAAAGTCAATGCTCCCTCTTTTATGGCGCATTTCTCTTAACCACAGTGCCAACGTTTTTAAATGGCGGAGCATTTCCATATAGGGCTGTAAATCTTCGGGAACAATATCTTCTTCCAGTGCCTTATATACCTCCCGATAATTGCATCGCCTTTTAACATTGATAATGGACGGAGCAATTTGATATTCTACCACCTTGCCTTCCGGGTTAATCTCCATTATACAGCTCATGGCATATCTGTCTTCTTGTGCATTCAAACTACAAATGCCATTAGACAACACCTTAGGAAGCATAGGTATTACCCGATCTACAAGATATACACTCGTTCCTCGTTCATAGGCCTCACGGTCAATAATTCCTCCGGACGGAACATAATGACTCACATCAGCAATGTGTACACCTAGCTTCATGTTGCCATTTTTCAGTAATTCTACTTCTACGGCATCATCTAAATCTTTAGCGTCTTCTCCGTCAATAGTAATGAGCATACGATCTCGTAAGTCCAACCTTTTTTCATCAGCGGCAATATTCATATCTACCTTATTCGCCGCCAATTCTACCTCTTCAGGAAATGCAAAGGGTAGTTTATGGGAAGCCATGATGCAGTTAATGTCAACACCGACATCGCCTTCATAGCCCAAAATTTGCGTAATCTTTCCCTCCGCCAATTGTCGTGCATCCGGCCACTTCGTTATTTCTACCAGTACCTTAGCACTACTCCGCGCATTTAAGGTATCCTTTAGGGGGATAAAAATATCCATACCGATTCGCTCATCATCTGGTTTTACAAAGCCAAACTTTTTTTGTAGCTCGAATGTTCCTATTACGGTTGTATTAGCCCTCTCAAGAATAGCAACAATTCGTCCTTCACGTCTTTGCCTAAAACCATTTTCCCTCGTCACCTCTACGCGAACACGATCATTGTGCATGGCTCCGTTACGATCTTCTTCAGGAATATAAAGATCCGCTTCTCCCGGAATATCCACAACAAATCCGTAACTGCGACGAGCCCCCCGGTAAATACCTTCCATTCTGTTTTTGTTTTTTTCCATGCGATAATATCCTCCACCCAGTCTTTCCAATACGCCGTCACGTACAAGCTCCTCCGTGACTTCAAAAAAGGAAGGGAGAGCGCATCCCTTTATATCAAGCTCTGTTGCGGCCTCATCGATATGTCCGCTGTGATTCGGTTTTTCTTCAAAGTATCTCACAATTTGATTTTTCATATGGAATAGTTCCTCGCGCTCCATGTCTTTTCCTCTTTTCCGGGGTGTTTTCTTTTATTAGTTCTTTCCTTCCACAGGATATTGCCGGACAAATTTTATAATTAAAACTCAGCTAACTACAAGAAAAAAAGCCTGCAATGCAGGCTATTAATACTTATTGAGGTAAATTCCAAGCCAGAGGCTAAGAGCACCGAAAATAGTCCCCAGTATAATGGTGCACTTGGATAAAAATCCATCTAACCCTCGTGCTTTTCCGCCGAAAATTGCATCCGCACCTCCGGATACGGCACCGCCCATACCTGCGCTTTTACTTGACTGCAATACCACTACCACAATGAGAAGCAGCGCTACAGCTACTTCCGCTAACATCAATAACTCTCTCACTGATATCCACCTTTCTTACGCTCGTTGTTCCGCTTCAATGCGCTCTTCCAAGCACTTTTCCAATTTACGCTTCACTCGTTGCAATGCATTATCAATTGATTTCACATGTCTTCCCAGTTCTTTGGCCATCTCTTGATAGGTTTTTCCCTCCAGATAGGCACCAAGCACCTTCCATTCCAAATCGCTCAGTATTTCACCCATTTTCTCTTCAATATCACTAAACTCTTCATGGATAATGAACAGTTCTTCCGGATCGAGAACCTTAATACCGGAAATCACATCCATAAGTGTTCTTTCCGACTCTTCCGTATATATAGGCTTATTTAAAGATACATAGGAGTTCAAGGGAATATGCTTCTGCCTTGTAGCTGTCTTGATGGCCGTAATAATCTGCCTCGTAATACATAGTTCGGCAAAGGCTCGAAACGATGCCTGGCGATCGTTTTTGAAGTCTCTTGTCGCCTTGTAAAGACCTATCATACCTTCTTGAATAATATCCTCGTGATCAGCACCGATTAGGAAATAAGAGCGTGCTTTCGCCTTGACAAAATTCCTGTATTTTTGAACGATATAATCTAAAGCCAGTTCATGCCCTTCTTCCTGCGCCAACAAGACGATTTCCTCATCCGTCATCTGTTCAAAACTATGCCTAGTCTCTTTAATATGACGATGTTCTTTCATGCAACCCTCCTAAGGGAGAATATAAAAGTTTCATAGTAAACTTCATTATACATGATTCATCGAATTATTGCAAAACTCGTCTATTATTGTTCCTTCTTTTTACTATGTCGTAGAGCTTCCAATTTTTCCGCCACTTCGGGATGTAAGCTGTCCGCAACAATACTTCTCTGCTTAGTTGTAACGAGGCGATTATTTTTATAATAGCTTTTTTCCTCTTCTTTGGCACGTAAAATATTATTTCTAAGTTCAGTAACCGGAATGCGAAGACCGCCGGATCCCAAAATTTGATGTTGCTCCGCTCCGTCGGATGTAACCACATAAACATTGGTATATTTGCCTTTTCGTGCAAATACTTCCCGCTCAATATAACTGTCGGCAGTGATACCATCACTTGTAAACACCTGCCAGAAGTCTGGGCTTATTTCTTCTTCAAAGCCCATATCTCCCGATAATTTTCCATCAAAAACAAGAATGACAAGAAACCCACGGTGACGCCCATAATTCTGAAGATAATCTTTTAGTCGAATTCTTGCATGCTCTAAGGATTTTCGGCTCAACTCTTTTAGTTCCGGCCAGGAAAATACCACATTATAGCCATCAACAATTAAAATATCCTTCACAGCACACCTCTCATCGTTAAATTACTGCCTTTGTCTGACCGCTTCATACAGTAAAACGGCAGCCGCAACAGAGGCATTAAGAGAATTTATTTTTCCGTACATAGGAATGGTAACCAATATATCACAGTTTTCTTTTGTTAAGCGACTCATTCCTTTACCTTCGTTTCCTATAACAAGAACAGTAGGCCCTCTCATATCTGCCTCGTACAAGCTCACTTGCCCTTCCATATGGGCGCCTAATATCCAAAACCCCGCCTCTTTCAACTTATCCAGAGTTTGCACTACATTTCCGACCTGTACCAGGTCAATAGACTCTATTGCTCCTGCCGATGTCTTCGCTACCGTAGCGTTGATAGGTGCATTATGTCGTTTCGGTATGAGCACCGCATCTGCACCAACGCATTCCGCAGTTCGAATAATAGCACCCATATTATGAGTATCTTCTATCCCATCTAAAAGAATAAAAAGGGGATTTTCCTTCTTTTCGACTGATTTTTTCAGAACCTCATCAATTTCAACAAAGGATGCTGCATTGATAAATGCGACTACGCCCTGATGCTTTATATCCGGCGAATATTGATTTAATTTCTTTATCGGCACTCTTCGTACATCTATACGTTTTTCTTTCGCTAACCGTAAAATCTCATGTATAGACCCTTGCTGTTGTTCTTCGCCTACCAAGAGTTGTCGTATTTGACGTTCTCCTCGTATCGCCTCTCTTACGGCGTTTCGTCCAACGATAATCTCTTCCATATCTACCCCTTGCTCTTCTCCAAACTATGGCGATACGCCTTACTGCAAAGTATTTCCAGTCGCTCCCCCTGCCCACTGAGACGCAAGTAGCCAAGGACAGCTTCAAAGGCCGTACTCAGTCGGTATTCCTGAACGGTCGCACTTTTAGGCACATTTACCGCTTTGTTTCTGGCACGTTTAGCAATATATTTTTCCCCATCCGTAAGTTCTTCTTCAAGCATCATATATGCTTCTGCCTGTGCTTTAGCACAAATAATATTGGTTACAAATTCATGTAATATCTGTACTTTATGTATGCCGCAAGCCATGACTTTTTCTCGCACAAAAAGGCTGTATAGAGCATCTCCCATATAGGCCAACAAAAGAGAGTCCATTTCCCTCAGTTCATCTTCAGTGTAAACTTTTTCATCCCTGTTTTTCAGTAAGTATTCCCGTGCTTGCTCCCTTAAAAAGAGATATCTCTTAAAGTTCACGCTTTTTCCACCTTGCTCCCTGCGGAGAATCTTCAATAATAATGCCGATAGTCGCCAGTTCATCGCGAATTGCATCAGCTACATCCCAATGCTTAGACTCTCTTGCTTTTTGGCGAATAGAAAGTATTACTTCCACAAGCTTGCTATATTCTTCAGCTCCCTGTGCATCTTTTTTCCCGGTCCAAACATCTTCCAAAATGCCCAAAGTATCCGTCATAATTCGGAAAATTTCCTTCACGCGACCGATGGTGCTATGGCACACCTTGCCTTTTTCCGCCTGCACGCTCTGATAGTAAATGTTAATTTCTTTAGATAACCCGAACATAACGGAAGAAGCAAGGGCCGTATTAAAGTCATCACTCATCGCCTCTTCATACTCTTTTAAATACTGTTCCGCTTTTGCAAGTAACTCCGCCGCAGCCACTTCACATACACCTTCGTCCAAACCTTCTAAATAAAGAAGATTATCTATGGCCGTACGCAAACGCTCCAAGGATCTTGTCGCTTCTTCTAGTCTCTCGTCGCTAAAGTCCAAAGGACTTCTATAGTGTGTGCTTAACAGGAAATAGCGAAGGCTGTCGGGGGTATATTCATTCAGAATATCTTTAACCAAAAAGAAATTATTCAACGATTTGCTCATTTTCTCTTCATTAATGGTAATAAATCCATTATGAAGCCAGTAACGAACCGATGGATGATGCCCGGTGCACGCCTCACTTTGAGCAATTTCATTTTCATGATGAGGAAAAATTAAATCGCTACCGCCTCCGTGAAAATCAAATTCCTCTCCTAAATATTTATTACTCATGGCCGAACATTCAATATGCCACCCGGGACGACCTTCCCCCCAAGGGCTGGTCCAAGCGGGTTCTCCCAGCTTTGCAGCCTTCCACAATGCAAAGTCCATAGGATTTTCTTTTCGATCATCTACTTCTACACGAGCACCCGCCATCATATCTTCCAATGTGCGCCCCGAAAGCATCCCATATCGATCGAACTTTTCTACTCGATAATACACATCTCCATCTACTTCATAGGCAAAACCTTTTTCTATAAGTGTGGCAATCATCATAATGATTTCATCCATATGCGTGGATACCAGAGGATAAATATCCGCCCTTCTAACCTGCAACGCATCCATTACTTTATAGTAAGCATCAATATATCTGTTCGCTACATCATCCCAAGTAGTTCCTTCGCCATTGGCTGTATTAATAATTTTATCGTCAACATCTGTAAAATTCTGCACAAATGTTACTTTATACCCTATATGTTGCAGATAGCGACGGATTACATCCCACGTCACAAAAGGACGAGCATTACCTATGTGAGGATGATTATACGGCGTTACTCCGCACACATACATTTTTACTTCTCCCGGAGTAACAGGCGTAAACACTTCCTTTTCTCTCGTCATAGTATTAAAAACTTTAATTTCTCTCATACACTAAAAGCCTCCAAACTTAATACAAAAAAGACCACCATCTCCCAGAGACGGTGGTCCGCGGTTCCACTCTGCTAAGTACTTATGCACTCCCTCATACGCATAACGGGCGTTCTCCGGACACCCCTACTACACTTTCGGAGTGACTGTTCACAAATGCATTTCCTTTGGCTTATCTCAGGCATTCCCAGCAAATAGCCCTCTCTGTACAGACAGTATCAAAGTACTTATTTTGATCATCACATTTAAATTTATAAATATATTAGTATACTATCACGAAGACTAGGCAAAGTCAACCGCTCTTACACGGGATTTTCCAATCTCTTAATGCAAGTTTCTTTGCCCAAAAGAACCACAATATTGTTTAAATCGGGACCGTGCATCCGGCCTGTTAGGGCAATGCGAATCGGCATATACACAAATTTACCTTTAAGCCCGGTTTCCTTCATAAGTTCCTTAATGGCCGCTTTTACTTTTTCAACCGTTACCTCTTCCATAGAAAACAATTTATCCTTAAAGATTTCCAATACTTGCATAAAGGATTCTTCTCCTTTTACGGCGGCAATTTCCTCTTCTTGTCCTTTGTCAAGAGTTATATCTTCGGCAAAGAACATATTTACTTCATTTTTAATTTGTGCGCCATAACTTATGTGCTCCTTTACCGTCTCGCACATAAGCATGAGTTTCGCCTTTTCTTCCAAAGAAGGCGTCTCACCGGCATAACCGGCCTCTTGTAAATGAGGTAAGCAAAGATTATATAATTCTTCCGAAGACAGTTGCTTCATATAGTTAAAATTAATCCAGTTAAGTTTGTCTATATCAAAGACAGCCGGATTTTTAGCTACTCTATCCATAGAAAAAGCGCTAATAAGTTCTTCTCTGGTAAAGAGTTCTTGTTCCCCTTCAGGTGCCCAACCCAATAAGGCAAGAAAATTTACAATAGCCTCAGGCAAGTATCCTAAGTTCTTGTACTGCTCCACAGATGTCGCACCGTGGCGTTTGCTCATTTTTTTATAATCCTTCCCCAAAATAAGAGATATATGTCCAAAGGTTGGAATCTCCCATCTCAAGGCCTTAAAAAGTGCTATTTGGCGAGGTGTATTGGATAAATGTTCTTCTGCTCGAATGACATGAGATATCTCCATATCATGGTCATCAATAACAACGCCATAGTTGTATACAGGCATTCCGTCAGATTTGACAATAACAAAATCCCCGACTCCATTGGATTCGAAAGATACATGCCCTCGCACCATATCATCAAAGGAAATAACTTCATTTAGAGGCACATGAAAACGGACTACCGGCTTTCTTCCTTCTTTTTCATAAGCCTCTTTTTGCTCTGCCGTCAAATGCCGACAATGTCCGTTGTAGCGAGGGGTTTCACCCTTGTCCATTTGCGCTTGTCGCTCTTTTTCAAGTTCTTCTTCGGAACAATAGCAGTGATACGCTTTT
>JBHAEC010000082.1:0-6287 GCA_041855385.1 Veillonellaceae bacterium | reverse complement strand
GGAAATTCTTGCTTGGTGGCAGGAACAGGACATTTATAACAAGCGACTGGCGAAAAGAGAAAAAGGTACTCCTTTTGTTTTGCATGACGGACCTCCTTATGCAAACGGTGCTCTTCACATCGGTCACGCTTTAAATAAAACGTTAAAAGATATTATCATGAAGTATAAGACACTTCGCGGATACTATACGAGATATATTCCGGGTTGGGATACTCATGGTCTTCCCATTGAACATGCGGTTATCAAGAACACCGGTCTTAATCGTCATGAAATGGATCCTCTGGAGCTTCGCCGTCTCTGCAAAGAGTACGCGCTGGAATGCATTGAGGCACAGAAAAAGGATTTTATCCGATTCGGTGTTCTCGGTGAATGGGATAATCCCTATGTGACCCTTCGTCCTCAGTTTGAGGTGAAAGAAATCGGCGTTTTCGGCGATATGGCAAAGAAGGGCCATATCTATAAGGGGCTAAAAACCGTATATTGGTGCACCCATTGCGAAACGGCGCTGGCAGAAGCGGAGATTGAGTATGCGGAAAAGAAATCCTTTTCCATTTATGTAAAATTCCCATATATTGACGGAAAAGGTACTTTGCCGGAAGGCGTAAATCCGGAGAAAGCCTTTGCCGTTATATGGACCACAACCCCATGGACATTGCCGGCCAATGTGGCGATTTCTGTAAACGGAGACTTCACGTACTCTTGGGTAGAAGTAAATGATGAGTACTACCTTCTGGCTACCGACCTGGTAGAGGCGGCTATGAAGGATGCAGGCATTGATGAGTATAAAGTGGTTAATACTTTCCCGGGAGAGCAGCTGGAACTTGCTTCCTTCCGTCATCCATTTGTGGATAGAGTAGCCAAAGTGCTATTGGGTGACCATGTTACCCTAGATGCCGGTACGGGCTGCGTACATACAGCGGCCGGACATGGTGAGGAAGACTTTAACATCGTTAAAAAGTACAACGAAGAAGGAAAAACAGATCTTCCTGTACTAAGCCCCGTCGATCCGGAAGGTAAGTTCCTGGCAGAGGTGGATCAGAACCGTTACGGTGATACCCTGGCATTTGCAGGGCTTGAGATCCATGATGCGGAAGTGCCTATTATCAAGGTATTGGCACATAATAATCATCTCTTGCGTAAAAGCACGTTAAGACATCAATATGCGCACTGTTGGCGCTGTAAGAATCCCGTTATCTACCGCGCAACGGAGCAGTGGTTCTCTTCCGTGGACGGGTACCGTGATGACGCACTTCGCTCCATTGATGAAGAGGTGCAGTGGATTCCTTCCTGGGGACGGGACCGCATTCATAATATGGTGGAGGGGCGTAATGACTGGTGTATTTCCCGCCAGCGCGTGTGGGGAGTGCCTATTCCCATCTTCTATTGCAAGGAATGTGGCGAGTCCATTATCAATGATGAAACTATCGCATCCATTCAGGAGGCGGTTGCGAAAGAAGGCTCCGATGCATGGTGGGCTCATACGGCAGAAGAGCTGTTGCCGGAGAACTTCAGTTGTCCTAAGTGCGGACATAAAGAGTTTAGAAAAGAAACGGACATCATGGACGTTTGGTTCGATAGCGGTTCCTCATGGTCGGGCGTCCTTGAAACGGAAGGCATAGAAGTGCCTTGTGCTATGTACTTGGAAGGATCCGACCAACATCGCGGATGGTTCCAATCATCCCTGTTGACGAGTGTGGCTACAAGTGGACATGCTCCCTATAAAGCAGTATTAACGCACGGATTTGTCGTGGACGGAGAGGGGCGTAAAATGTCCAAATCCGTAGGTAATACGGTGGCTCCGGACGATATTATCAATGTGTACGGCGCGGATGTTATGCGCCTGTGGGTATCTTCGGCGGATTATCAGACGGATATTCGTCTGTCTCCGGAAATTGTAAAACAGCTTTCCGAAGTGTACCGCAAGATTCGAAATACATTCCGGTTCCTCCTTGGAAATCTTGATGACTTTAATCCCGACACGCATCAGGTGGCGTACCGTGATATGACGGAGCTGGATCGCTGGATATTACTCCGCTTGGAAGAAGTGCGTCGCCGTGTGACGGATTCGTATGAGAACTACGAATTCCACACTATGTACCATGCCATTCATAATTTCTGCACGGTGGATCTCAGTGCGATTTATCTGGATATCCTAAAGGACAGAATGTATGCGGAAAAAGCCGATGATGTACTTCGTCGTTCGGCTCAGACGGCTATTTTTGAAATCCTCCGATCCTTGGTGTGCATGGTATCGCCCGTCCTCTCCTTTACGGCGGAAGAAGTGTGGCAGTTTATGCCGAAGACGGCTGACATGAGCGAAAGCGTTATGCTCGAAGACTGGCCGGAGGCGAAGCCGGAACATTATGATGAAGCGTTGGCTGCAAAGTGGAAAAAACTGCTTGAGCTTCGCGGAGAGCTAACCAAGATATTGGAAGGGGCTCGCCAGCAAAAGCTTATCGGACATTCCCTGGATGCGGCGGTAGAGATTTACGCGGATGGAGAAGATTATAAGGCTCTAAAAGAGGCAGAAGAACATCTGTCGGCCTTCCTTATCGTGAGTGAGGTACGCGTTGCGGAGGGGACGGAACAGGCACCGGCCGAATCCGTAAAGGGAGAAGAGGCGGCTATCTCCGTTTTAGTGACCGCATCTTCTTTGCCTAAATGTGAACGCTGCTGGATCCATAGAGATACGGTGGGACAGGATGCGGAACACCCTACTATTTGTCATCGTTGCGCAGCGGTACTCAAATAATGAAATTTCAGATTAACTCAACCTGTATCAAGTGCGGAGCTTGTGCACTTGACTGCCCGGTAATGGCGATTCGCCACGGAGGAACACAATTTATCATCAATGAAGAAAAATGCATTGCTTGCGGTGATTGCTATGCGATTTGCCCTGTCGGTGCGGTACAGATGGTTAAAGAGGAAGCTCGGGGCGAGTAGATGCGTTATACGGAAATACGGGAAGAGTAGAAATAAGAACAAATAAAGCCCCTGGCTAAGGCGAGGGGCTTTAGGATATGTAGGGAGAAACCATGGAAAATAAGGAATTAATTATAGTTGTGGATTTTGGCGGACAATACAACCAGCTCATTGCACGTCGCGTGCGCGAACATCATGTGTATTGCGAAGTCTATCCTTACAATAAAGCGGTAGAGAAAATCAAAGAGGTACAGCCTAAAGGGATCATTTTCACAGGGGGGCCGAACAGCGTATACGAAGAAAACTCTCCGAGGATCGAAAAAGAGGTATTTGAGCTGGGAATTCCCATACTCGGGCTCTGCTACGGTATGCAGTTTATGGCTCATACGCTGGGGGGAGATGTAAAGGAAGCTTTTACACGTGAATTTGGCAAGACACCTACAAAAGTCGACCTTTCTTCGCCTCTCTTTAAAGGCCTTGCGGAAGAGGAGATCGTGTGGATGAGTCACACTGACTATGTGACGTCCATTCCCGAGGGCTTTGAGATCGTGGCATATACCAAGGATTGCCCTGTAGCGGCCATGCAGGACGTAACGCGAAAACTCTACGCCATGCAGTATCATCCGGAAGTGCTTCACACGGAGCATGGGAAGGAAATGCTGTACAATTTCCTTTATAAGGTGTGCGGTTGTACGGGTACGTGGACGATGGCAAACTATGCAAAGACGGCGGTTGAAGCTATCCGAAATATAGTTGGTGACGGGAAGGTACTGTTGGCCCTTTCCGGAGGTGTGGATTCATCCGTAGCGGCGGCGCTTATTTCCAAAGCGGTGGGCGAGCAGCTTACCTGTATCTTTGTTGATCATGGACTGATGCGAAAAAATGAAGGGGATGAAGTAGAGACCGCCTTCAAAGATTCGGGCATGCATTTCATTCGAGTAAATGCAGAGGCGCGATTTTTAGGACGCTTGGCAGGCGTTGAAGATTCGGAAATAAAGCGAAAAATTATTGGGGAAGAATTTATTCGCGTATTCGAAGAAGAAGGTCGTAAAATAGGATCCGTAGACTTTTTGGCGCAGGGAACTATCTATCCGGATGTTATTGAGAGCGGTGCCGGGGAGGCGGCCGTAATCAAGAGCCATCACAATGTGGGCGGACTTCCGGCAGTGGTGGAATTTAAAGGACTTATCGAACCTTTAAGAGACTTGTTTAAGGATGAGGTACGAGAATTGGGACAGGAACTGGAACTTCCGGAGTACTTGGTATGGCGCCAGCCGTTTCCGGGACCGGGACTGGCTGTTCGCGTAATGGGTGAGATTACCAAGGAGAAATTGGATATCCTTCGCGAAGCGGATGCCATCTTCAGAGAAGAAATTGCCAATGCCAATCTTCACCGCAGCATTAATCAGTACTTTGCGGTGCTTACCTCTACGCGTACCGTAGGTGTTATGGGCGACTTCCGTACCTATGATTACACACTGGCCCTTCGAGGCGTAACCACAACAGACTTTATGACAGCGGACTGGGCCCGCATTCCCTATGATGTACTGGACAAAATCTCCGTTCGCATCGTCAACGAAGTGAACCATATCAACCGAATTGTTTATGATATTACATCAAAACCACCGGCAACGATTGAGTGGGAGTAGGAAATCTAAGTTAAGATGAATTACTGGAAATTAAGATGCAGATAGCGCTGTAGAGGCGTTTGTTAAATATAGAAATGACGAAAAATTTGATTGTTTAGTGGATTGGTTTCAACAAGATTTATATAAGTAGAATACAAACCAAAAGCGCATAGCTTTGAGATTATAAAATCTTTCAGCTATGTGCTTTTTCTGTGCCTATTTTATAGTTGGTGGATTCCATTCTTTCCGAACTGTAAGACCTATTTTAATAAGGAAATAGAACGAAGAGCTAAAAAATTCGGAGCGAAGATAATCTATAAATTGGTATGACCGGAATAAAGATAAAAAAGAGGAGCACTGTAAATCAAGACTTCAATTTGATATTGATAGGGCGATAAAGCAGTCAATTAACTGGCCGGATTTTTATCTAAAATGGAATGCTATGGCTATGAAATTAAATTTGGTAAGTACATGGTTTTCAAAGGCGAAAATCAGCAGAGGCTTACCATATCAAGGACTATAGGGATTAATTATACTGAATGAACAATTAAAGATGGAATACTGAGAGAAGTTGGTAATATCATAGACCTTAAAACAATGATAAAGTAAAGTCCAGCAAAGGATATGAGCATTGGGGAAGAAAGCATAATATGAAGACGGTTGTGTCTATGATTGTTGAAATCTGGAATAAAGAGTTTAATTCAATGGAGGAATTATAACGAGGTATCAGTCGACTCTCCATTGAAAAAATGAGTTGAATCCAGAATTTGATAAGCTGTCAGGGGAGCAAAAAAGATAAAGGAAGTTGTAAAGCATATTCGAATCTGTATCAGCAAAAGATAACATTATGAAGGCTTATCGTAAAAATCAAAATGACAAAATTTATATGATGATGAATAGGAAAGATGTAGGGGTCTATCTAAATTCTTATGAGGAAATAGATGTTTTTTGAAACAGTTCCCTCATCTGAAAGATACCGTATTGGAAGTATAAAAAAACAAATCGGGCAAAATCTTTTCATGGAATTAAATGAGCGTTCGAAGGAGGTACAAGTTAAACAAGAGGGGATAGCGAAACAATATGATTCTTTAATGGAAGAAAATACTGAATTGAAACACCTTAAGAACAATATGGACGATCATCTCAGTAAAGAACAATAGATAGAGAAAAGGCCGAGGGAAAGCACTCTGAAACAAATTAAAGAAATCGGGATTTCATTTTTAACAGAAAAATATTATAATAAAACGTAGAAATTCTATGTAAATGAATAGAGAAGAGGCGTATTATGAAATTCTCATATAACAAGTTATGGAAGTTGTTAATCGATAGAAATATGAATAAAGGCGATTTACAGAAATTAATAGAAACCGGTCCGTCGACCATTTCAAGAATGGGACGAAATGAGCCTGTAAGACTTGAAATTTTGGGAAGAATAACATTAGATTTTTGAAAGAAAATGGATAGATAAAACGAGTAGGTTCCAACAAGATGGGTTATTGGAAAAATAAGGAATAGTTTCGTGTTTACAATATGCTTGCAAAAAATCAAACAAACAAAAATAAATTGGATAATAAGGCTAAACCTGATATCAAAAACCTTGATTTATGCCATTTATACAAAACAACATCAATGAACATATCGAGAGCAGGGGTATCAATAACAAACATGTTTCTGCAAGCAAGCTGTTGAAAATACAAAGTTTCAGCGATTCAGAAGTGCAAAAGCTCTTTTAAAAAG
>JBHAEC010000081.1:0-11221 GCA_041855385.1 Veillonellaceae bacterium | reverse complement strand
CTAATCCTATGGTATTAAAAAAAGGAATTGAGCTGGCAGTTAAAACATTGGTAGAAGAAATTCAAAAACGTGCTATTCCCGTTTCCGGAAAGGAAGAAATCGCACAGGTTGCTTCCGTATCCGCAGGAGACGAAGAAATTGGCGGATTGATTGCAGAAGCAATGGAGAGAGTAGGAAAAGACGGTGTTATCACAGTAGAGGAATCCCGCGGGTTACAGACCGACCTTAATGTAGTGGAAGGAATGCAATTTGACAGAGGGTATATTTCTCCTTATATGGTTACCGATCCCGACAAGATGGAAGCAGTAATGAATGAACCTTACATTTTGATTACAGATCGTAAGATAGGTGCAATTGCTGATTTATTGCCTACATTGGAAAAGGTGGTACAACAGGGTAAGGAACTTCTTATCATTGCAGAAGATGTAGAAGGGGAAGCATTAGCAACCTTAGTGGTAAATAAGCTTCGCGGTACATTCCGTGCCGTAGCGGTAAAAGCTCCCGGTTTCGGTGATCGCCGTAAAGCTATGTTGGAAGATATTGCTATCCTAACGGGAGGAACCGTAATTAGTGAAGAAATAGGACGCAAATTAGACAGCGTTGAGTTAACGGACCTTGGTACGGCTCGTCAGGTACGCATTACAAAAGACGAAACAACAATTATTGACGGTGTAGGAGAGAAAGATGTAATCCGTCAGCGCGTGGAGCAGATTCGTGCGCAATTGGAGGAGACTACATCCGAGTTTGATCGTGATAAATTGCAGGAGCGTTTGGCTAAATTGGCAGGCGGCGTGGCGGTAATCGAAGTTGGTGCAGCTACGGAAGTAGAGTTAAAGGATAAAAAACTTCGCATTGAAGATGCTTTAAATGCGACTCGTGCTGCAGTCGAAGAAGGTATTGTAGCAGGTGGTGGAACCACCTTTATTGATATTCTTCCTGCACTTGATGCGTTAACTGCTACGGGAGATGTTATGACCGGGATCAATTTGGTAAAACGTGCCGTAGAAGAGCCTGTGCGTCAAATTGCTTACAATGCAGGTTTGGAAGGCTCCGTAGTAGTGGAAAAGGTAAAAAATACAGAAGTGGGTGTGGGCTTTAATGCGTTGACGGAAGTGTACGAAGATATGGTAAAAGCCGGTATTGTTGATCCTGCTAAAGTAACACGCAGTGCGCTTCAAAATGCCGCTTCCATAGCAGCTCTTGTGTTGACTACCGAATCCATTGTAGCTGATAAAGTTGAAGAAAATGCAATGCCTGCAATGCCTCCGATGGGTGGCATGGGCGGTATGGGCGGCATGATGTAATAGGCCTGTCAGCCCTATTAAAATGTATGTAAACACTTTTCACGGTATTTACCTGACCGGTGTTGATCCTGAAATATACTAAAAAATTACCGACTCTAAGAAGCGAAGATATTTGTTTCTTAGAGTCGGTTTTTTGATAAAAAAAGTTTATATGAATTGCACAATTAATTGTATACCTAGGTCGTTTTATGGTACTATTAGAGTGAAATTACCTTTCCTATTAGAAATGATGAAGAGGTGATATAGTGATACTTATAAAAAATCGGCTATATTATTGTATGAAAAGAAATAATTGTTTTTCCTTAATATGGCCAATGAAAACACTGTTAAAGGAATAAGGCGTACTAGGGTATACCCTCTTCATGTCACCAACAAGGGAGGGATGGTTGTACAAAGTCATGCACATTGTGAATACTAATGTGCTGTTTTGTTGTGTATAAGGAAAATATAAGTTTCTATAGACGATTGAAATATATCTAAATTTTTAGTACAATAAAGTTTAGAATATTCAAAATTTTCATTATAAATGAAAGTGTATTAACGGACTGTGAGGTATGGTCTATGACAGAATTATTTAGCACGGCAGGATTGATTGCAATAGCTCAGATTATTCTTATCGACATTTTGTTAGCCGGTGATAATGCTATTGTCATCGGTATGGCGGCACGCAATTTGCCTCCGGCCCTACAGAAGAAAGCAATCTTTTGGGGGACTTTCGGTGCTATTGCTATACGTTTAATAATGGCACTGCTCTTTGTAGAAGCTTTAAATACAATTCCTTACCTACGGCTGGTAGGGGGCGCCTTGCTATTATGGATTGGCATTTCTTTACTTCGTAAAGATAAGAAGTCTCATAATATTGAAGCCAAGCATAATTTAAGGGAGGCTATTACTACGATTGTGATTGCCGATGGCGTTATGGGTGTTGACAATGTCCTTGGTGTTGTGGCGGCAGCCGGAGGCCATATGGGTCTTGTTATTGCGGGGATGTTGGTTACGGTGCCGATTATCATTTGGGGTAGCACTTTATTTATCAAAGTGGTGGAAAAATATCCTCTCGTTCTTTATATGGGCGGCGGAATCTTGGGATGGATTGCCGCTGATATGATGATTGCCGACCAGGTTGTGGAACCCATATTAAGCCCATATGCGTTGCCCATTAAGATTGGCTGTGTTGTGGTCGTATTTGTTATGGCTAAATTGTTAGACGGTTTGAAGAAATAATAAATGTAGGAAAAAGGAGAAAAAATGAACAATAAAACGCTTCCGTTTTCAGAGGAGCAGATGAAAGAAGTTATTAAGAACTATCCTACCCCTTTTCATATTTATGATGAGGAGGCGATTCGCCAAAATATAAGGCGGTTTATCAAAGCCTTTTCCTGGGCAGAGGGATTTAAAGAATATTTTGCCGTTAAGGCAACGCCTAACCCATATATTATGAAAATACTGAAAGAGGAGGGCGTGGGCGCAGATTGCTCATCCTTACCGGAGCTGGTTTTATGTGAAAAAGTCGGTATAACAGGAGAAGATATTGTATTTACCTCCAACGACACGCCCTATGAAGAATATGCTAAGGCGATGGAGCTTGGAGCAATTATTAATCTTGATGATATTACCCATATATCGTATCTGGAAGAAAACGGTTCGTTGCCGGAGTTTCTGGTGTTTCGCTATAATCCGGGACCACTCAAAGAGGGAGGAAATGCTCTCATTGGATTTCCGGAAGAGGCTAAATACGGCATGACGAAGGAACAAATTTTAGAAGCCATTACCTATTTAAAGGGAAAAGGGGTAAAGCGTTTCGGCCTCCATACTATGGTGGTATCCAATGAACTTGACTTGGAAAGCTTGGCAGGTACGGCAGATTTAATTTTTGACCTCGCTTTAGAAGTGAGGGATCGAACGGGCGTAGAGGTGGAATTTATCGATCTCGGTGGCGGTATCGGAATCCCTTATAAACCGGAACAGAAAGCTGTTGATTTCGAAGAGTTAAGTGCGAAAATCAAAGCTTCTTATGAAGCGAAGATTTTAGGACAAGGTCATAGTCCTGTTCGTCTTGCTTACGAATGCGGCCGAATGGTTACCGGCCCATATGGATACTTGGTAACCACTGCGCTTCACAAGAAAGATACGTACAAAAAGTACATCGGACTTGATGCATGTATGGCCAATCTTATGAGGCCTGCTTTATATGGATCTTATCACCACATAACGGTACTGGGAAAAGAAGATGCGCCAGTGGCAGGCATATTTGATGTGACAGGTTCTCTTTGTGAGAATAATGATAAATTTGCTATTAATAGGGAGCTTCCGCAGATTGAACGTGGCGATATTGTTGTTATTCACGATGCAGGAGCACATGGTCATGCCATGGGTTTTAATTATAACGGAAAACTCCGTTCGGCGGAATTATTGCTTCATGGGGATAAAAGCGTGACATTGATTAGACGAGCAGAAACCTTGGATGACTTGTTCGGAACTTTGAGTTTCGAGGAACTATAATACTATCAAAGAGCAGTACAAGGGAGATTTCTTACAGCTTTATCTGTGAGAAGTCTCCCTTACTACATGTAATTTGGAGAAAATAACGGAGCAGCTATATTATTACTATAATTAACATGGGAATGTCTCTTCATATATTAAAAGAAAACTTGTTTAATACCCACTAAATAGGTTGACTTTAAAGTCTATATAGAGTAATCTAGATATAGAAAATAAATTAATAAAAATCTAATATATCGCAGTGATATATGATTGTTTTATATCGAATAGGAGTGATTGTGTGGCAGAGTTGCTGAAAATAGAGAACTTGCGGGTATCTATTGAAGAAAAGGAAATTTTAAAGGGGATTGACTTAACGGTAAACGCCGGCGAAATACATGTGGTTATGGGAACCAATGGGGCTGGAAAGTCCACATTGGCGAATGCGATTATGGGAAATCCTTTATATGAGGTAACAAGCGGAACCGTTTGTTTCGAGGGAAAAGATATTACGGAAGAAGCTCCGAATGATCGTGCAAAAGCCGGCATTTTTATGTCTTTTCAGGCCCCAATAGCAATTGAAGGGATTACGGTAGAAAACTTCATCAGAACGGCTAAAGCGGCTGTATCCGGTGTACCTCAGAAGGCATTGGCCTTTAAGAAGGTATTAAAGGAGAAGATGGGAGAGCTAAACTTTGACTATTCTTATGCGCAACGCTATGTTAATGACGGATTCAGCGGAGGGGAACGAAAAAAACATGAAATCTTACAAATGGCGATTCTTGATCCTAAATTAGCGATTTTAGATGAAACGGATTCCGGGCTAGACGTAGATGCAGTGCGTATTGTATCGGAAGGTGTTCGTCGTTTTCATAATGAAAATAATGCGGTTATAATTATTACGCATCACAATCAAATCCTTCAAAAGTTAAAGCCCGATTTTGTTCATATTTTGATCGATGGTCGCATTGTAAAAACCGGCGACGCATCTTTGGTGAAGGAAATTGAAGTAAACGGCTATGATTCCTTTAAGAATTTAGCTTAAGGAGGATCTTATGGAGCCGAGAAAAAAGACTTATGTTGAAGATATGGACCGTGGTGTCTATGATATAAAAAACGAATTTGAATATGCTTATAAAGCAGATGCAGGGCTGACCGAAGACATAATTCGGGAGATTTGGAGCAAAAAAAATGAGCCCCAATGGATGCTTGATTTTCGTCTGAGATCTTTGCGGATTTATAATCAGCTGGATGTGCCTTCGTGGGTACCGGATATTAGCGGTTTGAATATGGAAGATATTGTCACCTATGTGCGTCCAAAAGTAGATATGAAAGGCGATTGGGCAGAGGTACCGGAAGACATTAAATCCACTTTTGATCGACTTGGAATTCCGGAGGCGGAGAGAACCTCGCTTGCCGGTGTTGGAGCACAGTACGATTCCGAGGTGGTGTACCACAGCATCCAGGAAGATTTGGTAAAACAGGGCGTAGTTTATACGGATATTGAAACTGCACTACATGAGCATGAGGATATTATTAAGAAGTATTTTATGACTTTGATACCTCCTACGGACCATAAATTTGCCGCTTTGCATGGGGCTGTTTGGTCGGGCGGATCGTTCGTATATGTCCCTGCCGGTGTTGTGGTGGATATTCCTCTTCAATCTTATTTCCGATTGAATGCACCGGGAGCCGGTCAGTTTGAGCATACTATTATTATTGTTGAAGAAGGAGCAAAAGCTCACTTTATAGAAGGCTGTTCCGCTCCGAAATATAATGTGGCCAATTTACATGCCGGTTGTGTAGAGCTTTTTGTAAAAGATAACGCGACATTACGTTATTCTACCATTGAAAATTGGTCAAAAAATATGTACAACCTTAATACGAAGCGTGCCATTGTCGGTAAGAATGGCACAATTGAATGGGTTAGCGGCTCTTTTGGCTCTCGTGTGTCTTGTCTGTACCCTATGAGCATCCTTAACGGAGAAGGGGCACATTGCGAATTTACGAGCGTTACTTTTGCCGGAGAAGGCCAGTATTTGGATACGGGCTCCAAGGTAGTTCACAACGCACCGAGAACAACATCCAATGTTAATTCCAAATCCATATCTAAGAGTGGCGGTTGTGCCGTTTATCGCGGGCTACTAAAAATAGGTCCTCAGGCGGAGGAGGCCAAGGCAACGGTTTCCTGTGAGTCCCTTATGCTTGATCAACAATCGCAATCCGATACAATTCCTGCTATTATCATTGAAAATGACAATGTAGACTTAGGTCACGAGGCAAAAATCGGTCGTATTTCGGATGATGCGATTTACTATTTAATGACTCGAGGCATTAGTGAAGAAGAGGCAAGAGCAATGTTGGTTCGCGGTTTTGTGGAACCCATTTCCAAAGAATTGCCACTTGAGTATGCAGTAGAAATGAATAATTTGATTACTTTAGAGCTTGAAGGCTCTATCGGATAGGAGGAAATATGAGCGAGATACTAAACCTATTGCCGAGACCAACCTTCCGCTGGCTCAAAGTGAATCATACAGAAGTTCAAACATTAGAGTTGGCAGATACAGGTGTTGATATTGCTATCGGCGGTAATGTGGACATAGTAAGGTCGTTGGAGCAAAGAGATTTACTTGATCCTTCGTATATGGGATGCAGTAAGGGTACTTTAAAGCAATTGCTTGCGGATGATTCGAAGGCTTTATTGATAGAGGCAAAAGAAAACAGTAAAGAATCCGTATATATACATGTAAAGGTAAGTGAAGAAAAGGCTTTACAAAAATTACGTCTTCGTATAAAGGCAGAAGCCGGTGCGGAACTTACGGTATTATATCGGCTGGAAGGAGAAACGGAAAAAGAGAGTGCGGCTCATCTCTTTACTGAACTTGATGTGGCGGAGACTGCTTCTGTAACTTTTGTAAAGGTACAGTTACTGGGAGCAAGAACGCAACAATTTGAGCATCGCCTTTTACATTTAAAGGAGGGCGCTAAGGCGGATTTTGTATCTGTTGAGTTAGGCGGCATGGAAAATTATTTAAACTTTTCTCATCGACTTATTGGCAATCAGGCGGAGGTAAAGCATAATTTGGCATACTTAGGTAGAGATGAGCAGAAGTTTGATGTTTCTATGCTAATGTCCCACGAAGGGTTACAAACAAAGAGTGACATTCACCATGTAGGTGCTTTGGCAGGTTTTGCTAAAAAGAGTTTTCGCGGCACACTTGATTTTCTTCGGGGTAGTACAGGTGCCGAAGGGGCAGAAGAAGATGTTTGCCTTCTCTTAGATCCTACCGTAAAATCGATTTCCTTACCTTTACTTTTGTGTAAGGAAGACAATGTGGTGGGGAACCATGCGGCCAGTGCAGGGCAAATTGATGCTAATAAACTGTTTTATCTCATGAGCAGAGGCTTTAGCGAAACTGAGGCTAAGCATCTTATCGTTGAGTCTATGCTTCGCCCTATTATTGATCAAATAGGTGATGATGAATTGGCTGAAGCGGCACTTGCTATGGTTCGCGGAAAAATCAGTCTCTAGCGGTAATAATGAAATCTATGAGCTGCACCTAGTCGTGTGGCTCATTGTATATGAATAGCAAAGAAGGTTTAAAATGATGACAGTTGAGGACATTCGGAAAGATTTTCCAATCTTACAAAAAAAGCACAATGGGCACTCCGTTGTTTATCTGGATAACGGAGCAACAGCACAGCGCAGTCAAGCTGTAATCGATGCATCTCGTAAGCATATGAGGGAGCATATCGGAAACCCTCACAGAGGGTCTCACATCTTGGCTGTAGAAGCATCGGAAGCCTATGAAAGTGCCAGAGATACGGTTCAGCGTTTTATTAATGCGAAGCATCGTGAAGAGGTGGTGTTGACAAGAAATGCCACGGAGGCACTGAATCTGATTGCTTATTCCTATGGCATGCATGAAGTTCAGGCAGGAGATAAAATTGTTATTACCATTGCCGAGCATCACGCAAACTTAGTTACTTGGCAAAATGTGGCGAGACAAAAAGGTGCTACCCTTGAATATATGTATATAGATGAAAAAGGATACATCAAACCGGGGGAAATGGACAAAATTGACGAAAAAACAAAGATTGTTGCTTTTGCTCATATAAGCAATGTGCTGGGAATGCAATTTCCCGTTGCTGAATTGACGAAGCGAGCACATGCGGTGGGAGCCGTAGTTGTTTTGGACGGCGCACAATCGGCACCCCATATCAGGGTGGATGTACAGGCTCTGGACTGTGATTTCTTTGTGTTCTCGGGACATAAAATGGGCGCATCTCAGGGGATTGGGGTGCTTTACGGCAAGAGAGAGTTATTGGAGAAAATGCCACCGTTTCTTATGGGAGGCGATATGATTGAGTATGTGCGTGAGCAGGATACGACTTTTAATGAACTTCCCTATAAATTTGAAGCGGGAACACCTAACTCGGATGGGGCGGTTACATTAAAAGCAGCCATCGAATACTTGGAAAAAATCGGTATGGACTGGGTAGAAGCTCATGAACGTGAGCTTATGGAGTATTTACTACCGGCCATGGTGCAAATGCCACATGTGAAAGTAATCGGATCACATGACCCGAATGAAAAGTTTGGTGTTGTAGCTTTTACGGTAGATGGAGTTCATCCTCATGACTTAGCAACCATTTTGGATAGTAAAGGAATTTGCATTCGCTCTGGGCATCATTGTGCCCAGCCTCTCGGTTCGTATTTAAATGTTCCGGCTTCGGCTCGGGTAAGCACATATATTTATAATACCAAAGCAGAGTTGATGTACTTTTTAGAGGAGTTGGGTAAAGTACGCGAAGTAATGGGACTAAAGGACTAGGGGGAAAATCTATGAAAATGGATGAATTGTATACGGAGCTTATACTGGAACACAATCAGGACAAACGCAACAAGCGTTTGTTGGAGAATCCGACGATAGATGAGCATGGACATAATCCCAGTTGTGGCGATGATTTAACATTGCAACTTACCCTTGATGGAGTTCTTATACGAGATGCGGCGTATACAGGGCAGGGATGCGCCATCAGCCAAGCATCAGCTTCGATGATGATTGATTTGGTGAAGGGTAAAACGGTAGAAGAAGCGCTTCGCTATGTGGAACTCTTTCTAGGTATGATAAAACGGGAGATAACAGAGGAAGAGGAACTTGAAGCATTAGAAGATGCTATGGCATTGCAGAATATTTCTCGGATGCCGGCACGCGTAAAATGTGCAGTACTGGCTTGGCATACGCTACGAGCAGCTTTAAAAGAACGGTAAAATAAGTAAAACCAACTATAAGATTTTTGGTGAAATCTTATAGTTGGTTTTTTGTTTTTGTATGTGTTAAAGATTTAGAATACAAAGATTTATCCGTTAGGTTTGGAAGGAAGTTTTCCCTCTTCTTGCAAGAGGCGAACAATCTTAACGGTACAGTTTTTTCCGTGGCAGGCACCAGATCCGGCACGAGTAATTTTCTTCACATCGGCTACCGTAGAAGCTCCGTTAGCAATGGTGTCCTTTATGGTTTTTCGGCTGATGCTCAAACAAGTACAAATTTTTGTGTATTTGTCCAAGACAGAAACGGGGATTTTATTTTCTTGATAATCCATATACTACTCGCTTTCATTCTTACTTAAGAAAAAATAATTTTTGTTTAGTATAGCATAGGCAACTCTTAAATGCCAGTAATGTTAATTAATGAACTATGGCTGGGAAGAAAGAAGATTTCTTTTTGATGATAAAAATTGGTTGTCAAAGATAACAATAAGCTGATATAAAGTGGATAAAAGAGAGAAATTTAACAATAAATGTAAATATTTATACTTGCATTTTAAAACTTGATAAAATATATACTTTTATGGTAGAGATAAATGTGGTATAATTTAGACGATATTATACTATCATAGTAGAATATTCTGTATTTTTTTGCTAATTACCACAGAAGATTTGATAGACTCGTGATTAGCTCTTTTGTTATGTTAAGTTTTAAATTAAATAGATGCTGAGAGGAGGCGTGTTGGGTAGAGGTATTTGGGGTAGAATACGCTATAAATAGTAAAAGAACGTACGGGTTTTAGAAAAAAGAGTGTTATTTATTTACAGTTAGGATGGGAAAAGAAGAATGAACAAAATTTATAAAGTAATTTATAACAAGACCCTTCAGATGTACCAAGTTGTTTCCGAAATAGCAAAGGGTCAGGGTAAAGTAACTGTTTCTAAACGCATGAGAACACATGGACAGAAAATGGTTTTAGGTCGATTGGTTCTGGCGAGCTTGATTGTAGGTACCCTTAGTATGCCGGTTAGCTTTGCGGTGGGATCTGCTACCGTAAACAACGGTGATACTGTTAACGGCGGTAATCTCATAGATGTTACAAAATCGGGAACCGCCATTTCCGTTTCGGTATCGAATGCGGTGGCCACAGATGCGGAGGTCGCTACTGCAGTTTCCGACTTGGCAAATGGGCAAGTGACAACGAATAAAAATAATATTGCTACTTTGCAGACAACTGTAGGAGCACATGCAAATTCTATTACTGCCTTACAGGCAAAGGATGTTAATCTGCAAAGTCAGATTAGCACTAATGCCGGAAAAATTGCGACAAATGCGAATGATATTGTGGGCTTGAAAAATGCGGACATAACTCTTCAAAATCAAATTAACACAAACAGGACTAATATCACAAAAAACACAAATGATATTACGGCTTTAAAGGCAAAGGATGTAAGTCTGCAGAATCAAATTACGACAATCAATACATTACACACGACCTTAGGGCTTGACATAACAAAGCCGGGGTTAAAGTATTTTCGTGCTAATTCTACAGAAGATGATGCTGTTGCAGGTGGAACTAATTCCGTAGCAATAGGACCTAAAGCCGTTACAGCTGCAGGAGCGGAAAAGTCGGTATCCATAGGTTATAGCTCAGATGCAAAAGCGGATAAGTCCGTTGCTATAGGCAATAACGCAAGCTCACAAAAAACCGCCAACAAGAGTGTTGCCATAGGTGACGGAGCCCGTGCAGGATCAAAAGCCGACGGCGATGTAGTAATGGATGGTGCAGGTAGTTATGTTATTGGTGACGGTAGTAGTGTTATTGCCATCGGGGATAATGCTATTAGCCGTGGCAACAATAATATTGCTATTGGTAAAAATGCTAAAAACTTTAACAAGGATCTGCAAACTGCTTTTGCAGAAAACAGTATTGCCATGGGGAGCAATGCGATGACGATTGCGGCTAGTAATGCCATCGCTTTGGGAAATACGGCTACGGTAAAAGTACAGGCGGACTCTGCGATTGCAATGGGTGACGGAGCATCTGTCGGTGGCAAACGTGCCACCGCAATCGGTGCAGGAGCACAAAGTCAGGGTGCTTCTTCTGTTTCTATAGGTGATGGTGCAAATGCGGCACGCGGTGTCTCATTAGCTATAGGCTTG
>JBHAEC010000080.1:0-4184 GCA_041855385.1 Veillonellaceae bacterium | reverse complement strand
TGAAGGGAGATTAGGTACATTAGGAGGTTAGCGACATGGTGGAAAAATGCTCCAAACCGATTGGCGTGTTTGACTCGGGCGTAGGTGGATTAACAGTGTTAACTGTTTTGAAAAATAAGTTTCCCAATGAGGATTTTTTGTATGTAGGAGATACCAGGAATACTCCTTACGGAAATCGTACACCGGAGGAAATAACAGCGCTTTCTGTACGCATCGCGGAGTATTTAAGTCGCAAAGAAGTTAAGTTGGCGGTGGTGGCTTGCAACACTATAACCGTAGTAGCCTTAGAAGAGATTTTAAAAAGAGTAGACTATCCTATCATCGGTGTTTGTAAGGGTGTGCATACAGCCATTGATATTAGCCCAAAGAAAAAAATCGGTATTATGGCTACTGTGGCGACGATTAACAGCCATAAACATAAGCAGGTAGCACAGGCACTTAACGATAAAGTTGAAATCTTTGAGCAGGCGTGTCCGGAATTTGCGTACTTGATTGAGCGAGGGCATATTGCAGATGATATAATTGATGAAAAGGTCGACGAGTACTTGGAACCCCTCGTATCAGCGGGCGTAGATACGATTATTTTGGGCTGTACACATTTTCCTTTTATCAAAAAACTCATGGAGAGAAAAACGGGGCATAATATTGTTTATGTGGATCCCGCCCATGAAACGGCGGCAGAAATGCATCGCGTGCTGACAGAGCAAAAACTTTTCAATCCGCAACGTACAAAGGGAAAGATCGATTTGCAATTTACATCCAATACGGAGCGGGCTAACCGATTGGCGTCCTTGCTTATTCCGCCAAAGGAGTATACCATCGGATTAATTGAACTATAATGAAGGAGATATATGTATGTTTATCTATACCCTGTTTAACTATATAGTGGGGATTTTGTGTTTTGTGGCCTTCCTATATGTCGTGTTCCGAATTTTTTGTTGGCGTCATGGGGATGAAAACATTCTCATTGCCGGACATAGGCGGACGAAGTTTGTTCTGGAGGATATGAGTTTTAATCAGATGGTACTGGTTACAGATATTCCTTTCAGCAATAGAGGAAAGCAGAACGGAACTATTATGGATCTGTATCCGAGGCATTTGCTTCCACAGGAACAGTTTGATGCGGTTCATGTGGAGAGTTGGACGACAAATGCCAATGCAGAACGTCATGATGGGTACTGGCCGGCGGAAATTATTGAGCCGCGCAAGGGAGGAGTCATTCGCTTACGAGTTATTTTGACAGGGAAAAGCGGAAGCATCCGAAATGATGCCAAGGGGTTTCCCGATATGAACATAGATATCGTGTATCAAGTGGTGGGGCGATCAGATTGGCATATTGCCAAGGAACGGATAGTTTTGACCGCCGAAGAAGTTGAGCAGGCATTGCGTCAGTGAGGAGGAGTATAATGGAATTAAGTTTGGAGGCGATCCGAACCCGCATACTGACGGATAAGGATGATATTGTAGAAGCGATTATAGATTATGGTGGCGATAAAATCGGGCCTGAAGACATTGTTTGCGTGGCAGAATCGGTTTTGGCCATTACACAAGGGGCCTTTACTCGTCCGGAGGAGTTAAAACCATCTTGGCAGGCCAGAGTGTTGTGCCGTTTTGTTCCTGCAGCCGGATCTATGAGCTCTGTGTATGGAATGCAGGCTGCCATGGAGCTCGAGGGAGAGTGGAAGGTGTTGTTTGCTTTTGTGGCAGGTGCTGTCGGAAAATTGATGGGAAAGCCGGGGATTTTTTATAAGCTTGCCAGACAGGCTTCATTGACGGACGATGTGACGGGAACCATGCCTCCTTTTGACAAGCACATTGTATATGGACCGAGAAACTCAGATGCGATATGTGAAACGATTGTACAGAGAACGGGGTGTTATGGAGCCGTGATTGCCGATGTAAATGATCTGAAGCGATCAGCTGTATTGGGGACGAGCAGAGGGATGGATCCTCAGCGGATTGCTCGCATTCTCATAGACAATCCGTTTGGCAACGATTCACAGATGACGCCCATCGTTATAATTAAAAACTTTGCGTCCGTTAAAGGGGCGAGATAATATGCAGAGGCTGAATTTCAGCCTCTGTTGACTTATGCGTAGCATATGAAAATTAATCAAGACTGTTGGGGCGGTATAAGGGGTATGCTCGGGGCAGACCGATGCAGTTTTGAAATAGAAAAAAACAGAAAAGGAATTGGTGAAACAGAGAATGGTCAGATTTGATAATCGGAAGCGAAATGAGATAAGGGAGATAAAGATTACGAGGGGATTTACGGCTTATGCAGAAGGATCTGTGCTCATTGAATGTGGCGCCACAAAGGTTCTTTGTACGGCTACGGTGGAGGATAAGGTGCCGCGCTTTCTAAAAGGAGAGGGAAAGGGCTGGATTACGGCAGAATACTCTCTTCTGCCCAGAGCTACGCAAACGAG
The DNA here is from genome assembly GCA_041855385.1 of Veillonellaceae bacterium. GTDB lineage: Bacteria > Bacillota > Negativicutes > Veillonellales > Veillonellaceae > JBHAEC01. Next base: position 1,755 of record JBHAEC010000080.1, on the reverse strand, counting down.
AAATGCCAGGGAAGCGGCAAGGGGAAAACAAACTGGAAGAACTGTGGAGATACAGCGACTTATCGGTCGAGCACTTCGAGCAGTAATTGATTTGGAGGCATTAGGAGAGCGCACAATTACTCTTGATTGTGATGTACTCCAAGCTGACGGAGGAACGAGGACTGCAGCCATTACGGGAGCCTATGTGGCGATGGTAGATGCGGTAGAAAAATCATGGATACCTAAAGCCGGACCTTTCCCTGTTACAGATTTTTGTGCTGCTGTATCGGTAGGGATGGATGAAGAGGGACCTTTGCTGGACTTATGCTATGAAGAAGACAGTGTGGCTATTGTAGATATGAATGTAGTGCGAACCGGATCGGGGAATTTGATAGAAGTGCAGGGCACCGGTGAACATGGTACTTTTAATCGGGATGAATTAAACGCTTTGCTGGATTTGGCGGAGAAAGGTATTGATGACCTGATTGATATACAAAAGGAAGCTCTTGGAAGTATAGGCGATAAGGTAGGATCCTGCTATGAAGAAGATAGTATTGGCGACGAAGAATAAAGGAAAAATCAGAGAATTTAAAGAAGCCTTACAGACTATTGGCTGGGAAGGGATAGCTTTGTCTGATGTGGCAGAGGTGAAAGAACCGGAGGAAACGGGTAGTACGTTTATGGATAATGCACGACTAAAGGCGAAGTACTATGTAAAAAAAGTGGGGTTACCTTGCTTAGCGGATGATTCCGGTCTTTCTGTAGATGCATTGGGTGGTGCTCCGGGCGTGTTTTCCGCTCGCTATGCCGGAGAAAATGCAAGTGATGATGCCAATAATGAAAAACTTCGGAAAGCTTTGGCTTCTCTATCGTTAGAAGAAAGAGGGGCTCGGTATGTGTGTGCACTGGCTTTGGTATTTCCGGGTGGGCGTGAAGTTACGGCAGAGGCATATTGTGAGGGGCTAATTCAAGACAGCTATAAAGGTGATGGGGGATTTGGATATGATCCTCTGTTTTACTTACCTTCTTATGGAAAAACAATGGCACAGATTTCTTTGGAGGAAAAAAACAGTATCAGTCATCGCGGGAGAGCTTTGAAACAATTGATGGAGAGGCTAAAACAAGAATGAAACGAATCGGAATTCTTAGTGACACACATGGAAATAGGGATGTTATAGATAGAATTCTCCTACAAGAAGAGAGAACCTGTATAGATATGTGGCTCCATGCCGGTGATTATGGTGACGATGGAAGATATCTTGCCGGGAAAATAAGCGTTCCCATGTATGCGGTACGGGGAAATACGGACTTTAGAGTTCCTTTTGAGCCCTTAGAACAACTTATTGGACTTGAGGACACGTTGATATACATGGTGCATGGGCATCAGTTTGATCCTTTTCAGAGGGTAAACGGGATTTTCTTTATGGCCCAGCAGTATAAGGCAAAACTGGTTGTAACGGGGCATACTCATTGTTACGAGCTTTTGGAAGAAGACGGCTGTATAATGGTAAATCCGGGAAGTGCAGCTAAGCCGAGAGATGGCAGGCTCGGCAGCTATGTCATAGCTGTCTATGAAAGAGGGAGATTTAGGGTGGAGCGTAAAGAGATAACTAATCAAAAACTATACTTATAGCGATTGAAGAGTAGTTTTGAGATAACTAAAATTGGTATTGACATGGAATAAGAGAATGTGTAAACTAATAACATCAAATATCTAAAATAGTGATGATGGAAAAAAGTAATTGCTTTATATGCGCGCAGAGAGCCGTTGGTTGC
>JBHAEC010000079.1:0-2932 GCA_041855385.1 Veillonellaceae bacterium | reverse complement strand
TCATGAACGGATCCGATAAGGGGATTCGTAATATCCCGGTCATCCCAGCGAAGAGTGGTTCCTGCCGTCTCTACAAAAGGAGCCGTATCCGAAAAAGGAGTATATCCGCGCTTTTTCGCCTCTTCCAGAACCAGCCGGGCCGCCGTCGTTTTTCCTACCCCCGGAGGTCCGTACAATATCATGTGTTGAGGGTAAGGAGTCGCCAGCTTTGCCAGCATGGCGGAAATAGCCTGTTCCTGCCCCACTACCTCAGCAAGCGTTTTAGGCCTCACCAGCTCCATGGCTGATACGGAAAGTTTTATTTCATCCAGTTTCTTAAGCTCTTCCAGCTTCCTTTCCGACTCGGGCGTTTCCACTTCGCCAAGATCTTCTTTTATAATTTGCATTTTTACTTCGCGCATATACTCTTGGTGCTTTTCTTCCAAGCGCTCCGTGAGTCTTTGCTCCAGCCGCTCTTCAACAGCCTGACGGGCCAACAAATTAGCCAGTACATCCTCAATATCGGCCAAAATGAGAGGAATCTCTTCATCCTTTGCCTCTTCCGTAATATCCGCATTTTCAAAAATAATCCGCTGCAGGCCAATCAAGCGCTGCCGCGGATTATCGCTATGAATAAAAGGAAGTGCCTCATATTTACCTGCTCGAAGCACGATCTTTTCCGCTCCTACAATTCCGCCATATACGCCATACAACACGGAAATCTGTCGATTCAGATTATCCAAATCCAGTTTACCGTTTCGCACCAGCTCTTTATGCGGCGAATCCATAAGAAACGATTGGTTCGTAAAACTCATATATTATTCCTCTACTACCGTTACCTTAATGGTACTTGTAATCTCCGGGTGTACCCGAACAAGTACGTCGTGAACACCTATCGTTTTGATGGGGTCTTTAATTTCGATTTTTTTCTTATCCAGTTCAAGTCCGTACTCTTTTTTAATCGCATCTGCCACGTCTTTTGCGGTAATGGAGCCGAATACGCGTCCCCCTTCTCCCGTCTTGATACCCACGGTAACCGCTACTTTCGTAAGCTGGCTTGCCAACACATGGGCCTCGTCCGTGGCCACCTGTTGTTTATGTGCCTTCGCCGCCTGTGCCTGTTTTGCATTATTAAGATTTACCGCTGTACCTTCTAAAGCCATTCCTTTATTGATAAGAAAGTTGCGGCCATAACCTTCCGCCACTTCCACAATATCTCCTTTTTTGCCCAACTTCTTTACATCTTCCAGCAAAATAACCTTCATTATTTTTCCTCCTCTGCCAGCTGCGCCGCATAGCGTTGCGCAATTTGCAACACCTGAGCCTGCACCTGAACCATATCCGAATTTTCAATCTGGGCACCTGCCACGGTTCTGTGTCCGCCGCCACCCATTTCTTCCATAATAACCTGCACATTTAAATTACCTTGCGAACGGGCACTGATACCGATGTCCCCATCCGGCAAATAGTAAAAAGCAAATCCTGCCTCTACCCCTTCAATGGTAATAAGCCAATCGGCAACGCGTGCCGCTGTAATCGCCGCATTTTTAGCACTCTTTGGAGCATGGGTAAGAACTAAATTGCCGTACCTCTCCGCATTAACCATTAGCTGTCCTTGCAATTTGCTGGACTCAAAGTTCTCCATAAAAAGATGGCGAACCAATATGAGGTCTGCACCGGAGCGACGAAGATATGATGCGGCATCAAAGGTTCTTGACCCCGTCTGTACCGCAAAGTTCTTTGTATCTACCACAATTCCCGCATAAAGTGCGCTCGCCTCGATCTTATCCAACTCAATATCTTCTCCATAGTACTGAATAAGTTCCGTCACCAGCTCACAGGTTGAAGAAGAGCTCGGTTCAAGATAGGTGAGTAGCGGTTTTTCGATAAAATCCGACGATCTCCGATGATGGTCGATAACGACGCGTCTTGACGCCTTCACCAATGCTTTGGGCGCCGCCACCATATCGGGACGATGACCGTCCACAACAAACAGCAATGTATTATCCACTACCAGTTCTTCCGCTTCTTGCGGTGTCACCAGCAGTTCTTCCAGTTCGGGATGATCAGGGAAAAGGGAGCGCAATTTTGTAATCGCCGCACTTTCCTCACTTATGGCAATGCTCACGGGCTTGCCGACTGCTCTTGCCATAACAGCCACACCGATGGCACTGCCTATGCTGTCATAGTCTTCCCTCTCATGCCCCATGATAACAACATTAGAGGAGTCATTAATCAATTCTTTTAAGGCCTGTGCTACCACGCGGGCACGAACGCGCGTATTTTTCTCCGTGCCTTGCATCTTTCCTCCGTAAAAATGCACTTCCGATCCGATATATACGGCCGCTTGATCACCGCCTCGTCCCAAAGCAAGGTCAAGTGCGGATCGTGCACGCTCTCCCTGTAGTCTAAGGGATTCTTCTTCTGTGGCGATGCCGATACTGATGGTAACGGGAATGCGCTTAACGGAATGGATTTTATGTACCTTGTCGAGCACCGGAAAGTTAGTTGCAATCATTTCGTCCAGTGCTTTACGGGAAATGCAGGCAATATAGGATTCGTCCGTATAGGATCGGATAAAACCGTCTTTTTCCGTAATCTCACTTACGAGGACATTATTTACCTCGGCCCAAAGGTTGGCCTGTTCCGCATCATTTAAGCCTTTGCCCACTTCCTCAATATTATCGATTTGAATATAACAAAATACGGGTTGAGAAGCCTCAGCGGCAATCTTAATTTTTTCCGTTTCCGTCATATCCTCCATATAAAAAATCATAAAGTTTGCCGGCTCTTCCCGATCATTCGGCTCTGCCTGCTCCGTTTCCAGATATTTATAGATAATACGGAAACAGCGCCCCTGAATGTGTTCAAGAAAAAATCCGGATTTTCCCCATATCTTATCCAAGCGAAATGCGGGAAGTAAAGACTGAAAGCGCTGGGTTTTCTCCGATTC
>JBHAEC010000078.1:0-5797 GCA_041855385.1 Veillonellaceae bacterium | reverse complement strand
GGTAATGGGAATGTAAAATACGAAGATAGATTTGAGCTTGAAGATATAGAACAACCGGCTTTGGGACAGTTCGAAACGTCCGTGAAAAGTCGGTCGCTGCCAAAACCTCAAAGCTTGACTTTGGGAAAACGATTGCCAAAGAAGAAAGGCACACATGAAAAGGCGGATGGTGGAGAGGCGGTTGCTACTTCTTTAACGGATTCTAGAAGACCGCTTATAAATCCGGCCACATATGGAAAACTTGCCGAAGATGCAGTACAAGCTTTGCAGGCACATAAATATAAAATGACGGCGGCTCTTTATAAGTCCGGTGAAGTGGTATACGCAGATGAGGGAGAGGTAGTATTTTCTTTGGATACGACCTTTAATACACAACTCGGCAGTCGCCCAAAGGTACTGGATGAAGTAAGGCAGGCTGTTGCGGCGGTATTAAGGAAAGAGGTAAAAATTACGGTAGTGGCGAAAAACTCTGCCGAGGAAATAAAGTATAGATCTCTTTTGGACGTACGGCGTTCGGAAACGGAAAGCATTTCAGATGTTCAAGAAGCTACGGTGATGCAAGTACATCGAGATGAAGAAGAGCACAAGGAGATGAAACGCTGGAATAAGGATCGATTGTCGGATGAGGAAAAAGAAGATGTCGCTTTGGTTGCCATGCTGGAAGATTTAGAGCAGGATCATGATATCTATGTTGAGTATATACACGAGGAGGAAAAGTAAATGTTTGGAAATATGGGAAATATGCAAGGTATGATGAAAAAAGTGCAGAAGATGCAAGAGGACATGAAAAAAATGCAGGAGGACATGAAGAATCGTACCGTAGACGCTACCGTTGGAGGTGGCGTGGTAACGGTTACCATGAGCGGTGATAAAGAATTGAAAGCTGTTAAAATTGACCCTTCCGCTGTGGATCCGGAGGATGTAGAAATGTTGGAAGATCTTATTATTGCGGCAGTAAATGAGGCGAGTAAAAAGGCGGACGACCTGATGGCTAAGGAGATGAGCAAGGTAACGGGAGGCCTAAAACTACCGACAGGGATGTTCTAGTATGGCTAGCGCATTGGAACGATTGGTGGAAGAATTACGGCGCCTTCCCGGTATTGGGGCCAAATCGGCACGGCGGTTGGCATATCATTTCGTGGAAATGCCTGCCTTGGAGGTGGAACGGTTCTTAGCTACCTTAAAAGAGGCGAAGGACAGTACGTGCCACTGCTCCCTTTGTTTTCACCTGTCAGTGCAGGATCCTTGTGAGTTTTGTCAGGATGAGACAAGAGACAAAAAGACGATTTGCGTTGTAGAAACATCGAGAGATGTGGTAGCCATAGAGAGAAGTGGCGGATATAAAGGGTTATACCATGTATTGGAAGGTGCTTTATCTCCCATTGACGGGATCGGCGCCGACGATATTCGAATTAAGGAGCTTATAGCTCGGCTTCGTGACGGATTGGTAACGGAAGTTATCGTAGCTACCGATCCGGATGTGGAAGGAGAAGCTACCGCACTCTATTTAGCTCGATTATTACAGCCAAGTGGAATTAAGGTAAGCCGGATAGCAAGAGGATTGCCTGTGGGAGGCGACATCGAATATGCTGATGAGTTGACACTGGGCGGTGCGGTTATTAACCGTCGAGAGATGTAATTTTTTAGGAAAGTCACATGTTTCGGCAATCGGATACGGAGAATGGATGATGGAAATACTTAATAAAATAGAGGAGATTCTTTTGCCCATAGTAGGAAACGTTGTACGAATAGAGGGTAATATGGATCTGTATTTATATGGAGCAGCTATTTTATTCATACTGATTATGGCCTCGTCCTTGGCTTTTTACACCATCAAGAAAGTTGTCGTTAATCTGGTATTGGCCTACATCTGTATTTACATAGGTCAGTATCTGTTCCATATTACATTGGTGCCGGATGCTCTCATGCTGGTGTTGATGGCTTTTTTTGGACCCCTGGCAGTTGTTATGGGCTTTATTTGGCATTTTCTTATGTAAAAGAGGTCGCTTTTGCTTTGGCTGAAGCGACTATTTTTTATGAATGGGAGACATAAGAATAGAGAAAGGAGGCAAAGTATGAAGGAAGAAACGATTTTAGGAAAGGCCAATGAGGCTCAGCGGAAAATTATTACGGAGATGGACCGCAATCTTCTCCTTATTGCGTCTGCCGGAACGGGAAAGACCGATAGTATAGCTCGGCGCGTGAGTTGGATATTATATAAAGGGTACGCCCGGGGAGAGCAGGTACTTTGCATGACCTTTACAAATAAGGCTTGTCGGGAGATGAAGGAACGTATTCTCACATTGGCGGGGAAAGAGGGACACAAAGTAGATGTTTTAACCTTTCACAGTTTTTGCTATAAAGTACTGCTGGAAGAGGGAAAAAAAGAGGATAGTCTTTATGGGGACACGCATATCTTTGACGAAGAGGATTGCCGCGAATTATATGCGGATATTAAGCCAAAGGGAATGAGCGATTATGCTTTTCAAGGATGGTTGTCCCTGATGAAGGAAAGCAGAAGCCTTTACGGCTATTATTCCGGCAAAGAAGAGGAAGATATAGCACAAACTGTTGAGCGGGTATATAGAGATAGAACGAATCAGGTGCAGGCGCTTTTTTCGAATCCCCGGGGAAGTATTGATGAGTCCCAATATGAAGCTATGAAGCTACAGGGGGGGCAGGTTCTTTTGCGATACAATGCGCGATTGGCTGCGCTACAGGGGCTGGATTTTGTTGATTTGATTGTTAAGGTATATGAGCTTTTCCGGCGAGAAGATGTAAGGGCGAGATGGAAACAAAGGTACTCCTTTATTTGTGTGGATGAAATGCAGGATACGGGTGATTTGGAGTACGCTGTTATGAAGATGCTTTGGAGCGGGAATCGTGTTTTGCTTTGTGGAGATTATTTTCAGACTATTTACGAGTGGAGAGGCTCAAATCCGAGAGCGATTTTAGCGGATTATCGGCAACTATTTTCTCCTGAAACCGTGGTTTTTTACGAGAATTATCGAGCGAATAAAACATTATTTGAGGCGACTTTTAAAACACTGCTAAAGATGTTCCCCGAAGAAGTGGGAGAAGTATACGAATCGTTGCCGGTTTCGGCGTCTTCGGAGGAAGGTAAGAGCCTTGGTCTTTTTGAAGCGACGGATCCTTGGGGAGAGGGGGCATTTATTTTTTCCTGTTTTGAGAATAAGAGTAAAGAGGAAAGAGGAAAGTCGGCTGTTTTGGTGCGTAACAATATGCAGGCCCGCCAACTGAGTGAGATGTTTTCCCTATTTAATGAGAAAAAACGGGAAGAAGACAGAATTGATTTTATGGTTATTGAGGAGTCAAAGTTTTTTCGCCGTCAGGAAATTAAGGATGTTTTGTCTTATTTTAAGCTGGCTGTTAATCCGCAAGATTCGATAAGTGCAAAACGGATTATTCGCCGTTTTGTCCCGGGGATTGGGGAGGCGCGTATTCGCACATTGGACGGGGTTGAAACGAGAAAGGCAGGTCTTCGGCTGACGGACTTTTTAGATTATAGAATTTTTGAGCAGGAACCTTATGAGGCCTTGATAGAGGCTTTAGAGGAGGGGCGGGTTATCGTTTTCGATGTGGAGAGCACGGGAATTAACCCCTTGGAGGATGAAATCATTCAAATTGCAGCATTTCGAATTACTAAGGAGGGGGAGATATTAGAGCGGTTTGAGCGCTTTATCAAACCGTCTAAGCCTGTAGGGCAGTCTGAAGATGTACATGGTTTCAGCGACGCTTTTTTGGAGGAGCGGGGAGAAAGTGCAAGAACAGTTTTAGAAGCGTTTCAATCTTTTACAAAAAATGCTGTTGTGGTGGGGCATAATGTACAATACGATGCGACGATTTTCGGAGCGGAACTTCATCGCAACGGTTTGGGAAGAGATAGTTTTGCGGCCGTGTATGACACGCTGGATATGTTCAGGCGGTTTTATCCGAGATTGGAAAAGCATAAATTGGGATATCTCAGCGAAGTGTTTGAAACTAAACATAGGCCTTCTCATAACGCCATAGATGATATTTTAGCCACAGCGGAACTACTGGTTCGTATTGTAAGAAAAAACATCGTTGATACGGCGGATGAGAGAAGAAAGCTGATTTTACAGTATAAGAGCGCCTTTGGTGAACTGGCGGCGTCTATGGCAACATTGAGGCGCAAGAGTAAAACGGAAAAACCCAAGGATGTCTTAGCCTATATTATGAAAGAGATGGGCGTGCTTAATCATTACGAAAGACGTGGTGAACAGGGGCGGATAGCTCATATTCGAGATCTTTACCTATTGTTGAAAAGCTATGAAGAAGAGCAGATCGAGCTTGCCGGAGATGATGCGGTAAAACAGGTCCTGCAATGGGCTGCTCTTACCAGTGGCGAGGCAGATCCCAGGATAAAGAATAGACAGCGAATTCCCATTATCACCATACATCAGGCGAAAGGGAGCGAGTTTGATTTTGTTTATTTGGCAGGATTAAATGAAGGCGTTTTCCCCAGCCATCTTGCCATGAGAGAAGGAACGTGGGAAGAAGAAAAGCGCCTTTTCTATGTAGCGCTGACAAGGGCCAAGAAGGAACTTATTATAACTTATGCCAAAAGAGATCGTTATGACCGGGAGATAAAGGTCAGTTCGTTGCTTGGTTATTTGCCTGAAGAGCATGTAGAGAAATTATACATGGGATAAGTGGTAGGATAGAATCTTTGATATGTAGGATCTAGGTTTGTGCAGATGGACGGGAGAAGTTGATATAGGGATGACGAGAAGCAAAGAGCGTGTTGATGATTTGGTTTGGCGCTGTAGGAAAAAAGAATCTTTGGAAACGTTTTTGAAGGGGAAGGGCATTTCTCATAATGCCTTTATGGACCTGTATCGAGAGGGACTCGTTCGGGTTGATGGAAAAAAGGCCGGGCGTAATACAAAACTTGAGGGAAATGAAGAAGTGCGTATTAGCATACCTAAGGAGGATGTTGATTATGAGGCTATCCCCATGAATCTTACCGTTCTATATGAGGATATGGACTTGCTCATTCTAGATAAGCCTGCGGGCATTACGGTGAACTCGACGGGACAGATATCGCTGGCCAACGGGGTAGCGGCATACTTCAAGGCGAATAAAATCCGGCGCAAGATTCGTTTTGTGAACCGTTTGGATATGGGGACATCCGGCTGCATCGTTATTGCCAAACACGGAATTGCACAACATTATTACCAAAAACAGATGGAAGAGGGCGTTTTTGAAAAGTGGTATGAAGCATTGGTGGAAGGAAAAATCACAGGTGAGGGAGAGATAAATGTTCCTATGAAGAGGGGGGAAAACGTGATTTCCTATATTGTGACGGAAAATGGGAAGATGACCCGTACCGCCTATCGTGCTATAAGACAGGAAAATGAAGAAACGCTTGTAGAGGTTCGATTGTTTACTGGCAAAACGCATCAAATTCGTGTGGCTATGGCACATATAGGACATCCTTTGGTGGGAGATATCCTGTATGGAGGTAATGAACGAAAGGGAGGATTTTCTTTGCGGGCCAAACGAATTGTGTTTTTATCTATGCGCACGAGAGAGCGGATTATACTGGAGTGTTGATGATTACGGCCCTTTGTAAAGTATTTGTATGTAGATGAGCAAATAAAAAAAGGAACACCATATGGTGTTCCTTTTTTTACATGGTGGGCGATGACAGGATCGAACTGCCGACATCTTGCTTGTAAGGCAAGCGCTCTCCCAGCTGAGCTAATCGCCCATGTTGGTGACCCGTGGGGGAATCGAACCCCCGATACCGCCG
>JBHAEC010000077.1:0-16472 GCA_041855385.1 Veillonellaceae bacterium | reverse complement strand
CATCTTTTAACCCTGTTCTTTCAATAGCCTCATCGATTGATGCTAACACTTTATTAGTCCCCAGACGACTGGCTTTAACCGGTTTTCCCGCACGGCGAGCTTTTGCTTCTATAGCGAACTCACCTTGATAGGCCTCGCGCCCCTCAAGACAAGGCAAATGCATTGGTATTTCTCTGCCTGCTTTATTTAACATGGTATTCCGCTCCTTCCTCAAGTTCAACTTTTATGCCTGCCGCTCGCGCCTTATCTACGATGCGTTGAGCACGAACCACAATAGGACCGTCAATCATTTTTCCGTCTACAGATATAACGCCCTTGTTATGGCGCAGTGCATCAGCAAAACTGTTTAGTACTTTAACGGAATGAGCAATTTCTTTTTCGTCCGGAGTAAACACATCATGAATTACTTTAATTTGGCTAGGATGAATACAGGATTTTCCATCAAAACCAAGCGCTTTAATGAATTCAACTTCTTCACGGAAACCTTCCGGATCTTTTACATCGGAGAATACCGTATCTACTACTCGAATACCTGCCTCGCGTGCCGCATTTAAAATAGTTTGACGGGCAAACAGCAATTCTACAGCCGGTTTGCTCTTCCCTGTACGAATATCCGCACGATAATCCTCAGCACCTAAAGCAATGCCTACTACACGAGGGCCATGACAGATTTCCCGCACATTATAAAGACCTTTTACGCTTTCAATGGCCACAATAATATTAATTGTACCCTCTTCCCAGCCATTTGCCTTTTCTACTTCAATGATTTTATTAGCCACGATTTCAACTTCAGAAACATCTTCCGTTTTTGGCAAGCGGATCAGATTCGGTTTCGCGGGCACAATTACATCAAGATCCTTATATCCGAAAGGAGTTTGCGTAGGATGGTTTATCCGCACCACAGTTTCCGCCCTAAAATTCATAGTTTTAAGAGCTTCTGCTGTTAGAAGACGAGCTGTATCTTTCTCGGTTACGGGGATGGAGTCCTCAATATCAAACATGATACTGTCTGCACCGTGAATATCAGCACTATTAATCATCTTAGGGCTGTTACCGGGAACAAACATCATAGAGCGCGATAATCTTGTTTTTGCTGCATCAATAAGTTTACTCATTACGCCTCGCTCCCCCTTTCAAGCGCACCAAGAACGCGTGCTTTAATGGCATAATCCCAAGCGCTCTTGTCCTGTGCAGTTACTTTTACACCACCAAAGCCGGCATCCTCCACCGTCGCTTTAATTGTTGCACGGATTTGGTCACCGTACTGTTTCATTACTTTAGAAGTAAGTTCAATCTCAATACCTGACTCAATGGGTTCAACTGTTATAAGGATATCGCCTTTTTCATCGAATCCTGCTACAGCCGATCTTACTAATCGTTTCATTCCGCTCTTCCTTTCTCCTTGTAACTGTACTACCTACGTGAAATATGCGGGCAATGCTTACTCTTGCCCTCCAGCCTAGACACAGGCGGGCATCCCCTTATTGTATGGAGGGTAATCCACACATCTTTATAAAAATAAGTATCTACTCATCATTATAAAGGAAAAAAAGTGAATAAATCAATTTCAAAGATATTATAGTGTATGCCAAAAACAGGGGCAAATAATTAAAAGTTATTCTACCCTTTCAGTTTTCGTATATAGTCTTGTATTTCCTAAGTTTTTATGCCCTGATTCCCATAAAACACGCTTAATTACTGTATTTGCAAGTAATTTTCTTTAACTAGCTAGTTTAATATAAAATTTTTTGGTTTTTCTCTTCCTTTCAATCTATGTGTTTAAGTCATAGCAATATTTCAAAATAATTCCCCTCTATTTATCGGCATTTCTAAAACTTTATTTTCTCAAACCCTGTTATTCATCTTGATTTTTCTTGATCAAATCACTCTAAACATATATTTTTATGCCAATTTGTAATACTTATCTTTTCCTTCTTTTTTGTAACATTTGCCTTGCTCTTTATTTGCCATACGATCTACAAGAAAAGAGTGACAACTACACTTGTCGCCACTCTTCTTATATCAGTATATCTCTTTATCTTGCATTGGCAATGCCTTCGAACACCTGTCCGCGCACAGTATCAACAGTCACAATCATACCTGTCTCCAGTACATTTTGAGCTTTAGTAGCTCCTAAAATAACCGGAATACCAAGGTTAATTCCAATAACCGCCGTAGCACAAGTGTACCCCTCTTCTGCAGCAATCAAAGCAGATGCCCGTTCCGCAAAGGGAACCATCTCCGGTTCCACACTGTGAACCACAAGAATATCCCCTGGTCTAAACTCTCGATTCAGTTGCTCTACACTGTCTGCCACGCAAATTCGTCCCGTCGCCGGCTTTGATCCTATACCATGCCCTTTGACAAGTGCATCCCCTACCACATGAACACGAATCATATTTGTCGTTCCCTGTGTTCCGGAAGGAACCCCTGCCGTAAGGACGATTAAATCTCCTTCTTTTATACAGCCTTCTCTCAGTGCTGCTGCCATAGATAGAGTTACCATTTCGTCGGAATTACTCGTTTGTTCTCCCTTGATAGCATGAACGCCCCAATATAACTGGAGTCTCCTCACAATATCATCATGAGGTGTAACTGCTAAAATCGGACACCGCGGTCTGTATTTTGAAATAAGAAGCGCTGTTGATCCCGATTCGGTGGCCGTTATAATACTTGCAGATTTTAGATGTCCTGCCACATTAACCGTCGCCTGGCTTATAGCTTGTGGCGTCGTTCCTGTAGCTTCCATGGAATGTTGTTTAGAACAATACATAGCCGAGTGTTCCGTTACTTCTGCGATTCGAGCCATTGTCTGCACCGCTTCCACCGGATACTGTCCGTTCGCGGTTTCTCCACTGAGCATAATGGCATCCGTTCCATCCAAAATAGCATTGGCCACATCGCTGGTTTCCGCTCTTGTAGGGCGAGGATTCGTAATCATAGAGTCCAACATTTGTGTCGCCGTAATAACAGGCTTTCCCTTTTGATTGCATTTATTAATCAAAAGCTTTTGTAGCATGGGAACTTCCTCGGCAGGGATTTCAACACCCAAGTCGCCCCGCGCCACCATTAGTCCGTCCGACATACGAAGAATTTCATCGATATTTTTTACCCCTTCTTCGTTTTCCACTTTAGAGATAATACGGATGGAACTGTTTTGTTCTTCCAAAATTTTGCGTATTTCCACTACATCGGAACCTCTTTGGATAAAAGAAGCCGCTACATAGTCCATACCCTGTTGGCATGCAAAGATAAGATCCTTTTTGTCCGCTTCCGACACGGCAGGCAAGGTAATCGGCATGCCCGGCACTGCCACACGCTTCCGATCCCCCATTTCCCCCGTATTTTCTATAATGGTGTAAATATCAGTATCCTCTACCTTTGTAATCGTCAAGGTCACCAGTCCGTCGGACAATAAAATTTGTTTGCCCACTTCAACATCCTTAGGTAGCCCCTTATGCGACACGGAGCAAATTGTTTCATCCCCTACAACATCCCTTGTGGTCAAAATAAATTCCCTTCCTTTTTCCAGAAGTACCTTCCCTTCCGCAAAAAGGCCCAACCTCATTTCCGGCCCTTTGGTATCAAGCATTAAAGCAACCGGAATTCCTGCTCTTCTAGACGCCTCTCTCACAGCCGCTATTCGCTTCCCATGATCTTCATGACTTCCGTGAGAAAAATTGAAGCGCGCCACATTCATGCCCGCCGCAATCATATCCTCTAAGACGCCCGGTTTATCCGTACTCGGACCGATAGTACATACAATTTTCGTTTTCTTAACTTCCACGTTTGCCTCCCTTGTGGATCTATTCAATAGCGATGCTATCGGGACCCAATAATGTTTTAATTTTATCGCACATCTCCTGCGTTGGTGCAAAGGAGAATTTTTCATGTGCTCTTATTCTCCTATTTTCTCTTGCCAGGACAAATTCCACAACGCAATCTCCTTCAGCTTCAGTCAGCAAAATCTGTAGTTTTTTGCTGATTTGCGGAGTATCGTATTCGGGGCGGATGGTTATAACCACAGTCTTTTTCGGTGTTACATGCTCTGTCAAAGGGCTGATATATTCTCCTATGATCTGAAGTCCCTTCTCATCCGCATCAATGCGACCTTTAACTACTACTGCCATATCTACAGCCATATAGTTTGCACTTTTTTGGTATAAGTTGGGAAATACCACCACAGGAACCGTTCCTGAAAAATCTTCCACCGTCAATACACACATCTGATCATTTCTCTTCGTGATCTTATTAATGCGTTCCGTGATGAGTCCGCCAAAGGTAATCACTTTACCGTCATAGCTTTCCGCATCTTCCAGCAAGTCCCCCAAAGAAAACAGTTCCGACAACACCTTTTCATAAGCCCGTAGCGGATGTCCGCTAATATAAAATCCCGTATATTCTTTTTCGTCTTTCAGCTTTTCTTCCATAGATAAATCGGGAACATTATCATATGAAAGCGTTTCTGTTTCCCCTTCTTCCCACTCGCCAAAAAGGCTTATCGCTCCCTGAGCGCTGTCTTTTTGTAATTTTGCCCCCATTGACTGTGCCCGTTCATATGCAGATAAAAGCTGCCCTCGATGTTCCTTAAATGAATCCATAGCACCGCACCTGATAAGCCCTTCCAGCATTCTCTTATTGATCACCTTATTGTCGATTCGTTTGCAAAAATCAAGGAGAGACGTAAACTGCCCATGGATACTTCTTTCTTCAATCAGCTTAGCTATGGCATTATCTCCCACCTGTTTTATTCCGCCCAGACCAAACCGAATTGCATCTCCCTGTACTGCGAAAGCGTACTCACTATGGTTAACGTCCGGCCCCAATACAGGAACCTGGTGACGAACACATTCATTAATATAGTACGTCAGCTTTGACGGATTCGACATAACGCTACTCATCATAGCCGCCATAAATTCCGGGAAAAAGTGTGCCTTTAAATATGCCGTTTGGTAAGCAATATAAGCGTATGCGGCACTGTGAGATTTATTAAACCCATAACCGGCAAAATAAATCATTAAATCGAAGACTTCATTCGCAATGCCATCCTCGATGCCGTTTTTACGAGTCCCTTCTAAAAAGGACTGCCTTTGAGCCATCAAAACAGACTCTTTCTTCTTCCCCATAGCTCGGCGCAATAGATCCGCCTGACCGAGAGAAAAGCCCCCCATAACAGAGGCAATCTGCATAACCTGTTCTTGGTAGAGTATTACGCCAAACGTATCCTCAAGTATAGGCTTTAGTAAGGGATGCAGATAGGTAACTTCTTTTTGTCCATGGCGGCTTTTAATAAAGTCCTCTACCATGCCGCTCCCTAGCGGTCCGGGACGATATAAGGCCACTAAGGGAATTAGATCTTCAAAATGTTCAGGTTTTAAATCCATCACCAGTTTGGTAATCCCTGACGACTCCAGCTGAAACACGCCCGGAGTTTCTCCTCGGCAAAGAAGCTCACATGTCTCCTTATCATCCAAGGGAATCGCATCCAAGTCCAGCTCTATGTTTCTGTTAGCCTTAATGAGTTTAAGCGCATCCCCCATAACCGTCAGAGTTCTAAGCCCCAGAAAATCCATTTTCAAAAGGCCTAATTCTTCAATGTTATCTTTATCGTATTGTGTTATAAACCCCACATCGTTGGCACTTTGAATCGGTACATGTTCCGTCAAAGGCTCGGCAGAAATCACAACTCCTGCCGCATGTGTGGATGAATTTCTTACTATTCCTTCAAGTTTTAACCCAAAATCAAACAGCTCTTTTACGGAAGGCTGCGAATCGTAGAGTGCTTTCAGTTCACTCCCCTTCAGTGCCTGCGTGAGCGTTATCCCGAGTTCATTGGGAATAAGCTTAACAAGTCGGTTTACTTCCGCCAAGGGAATATCAAGCACGCGTCCCACATCTCGAATAACGGCACGAGCCGCTTCGGTACCAAAGGTTATAATTTGTGCCACCCGTTCCTGCCCGTATTTCTTCGTTACATATTCAATCGCTTCTCCCCGCTTTTCGTAGCAGAAATCAATATCAATATCGGGCATACTGATGCGTTCAGGATTCAAAAATCTTTCGAAGAGAAGGTTATATTTGAGAGGATCAAGTCCTGTTATTCCCAGTAAATAAGCTACGACAGATCCGGCCGCACTACCGCGCCCCGGCCCTACCAAAATTCCATGCTCCTTTGCATAACGAACATAATCCCAAACAATGAGAAAGTAGTCAGCAAATCCCATTTTAGCAATAACTTCCAGCTCATAATCTATGCGTTCCTTTAAAGTAGAAGACAGCTCTCCATATAGTCTTGGAACTTCATTTAGGCAGAGAACACGCAAATAAGAGTTTGCTGTTTCCCCTTCGGGAACATCAAACCTGGGAAGGTGATATTCGTCAAAACATAGTTCAACATTACAGCGTTCGGCAATACGAATCGTATTATCAAGCGCTTCCGGAAGATCTCCAAACAGGGCCTCCATCTCATCACCGCTTTTGACATAAAACTCGTCTGTAGCAAACTTAATCCGATTTGTTTCCTGCCTCTTCCTTCCCGTAGCAATGCACAATTTTATATCTTGTGCTTCCGCATCCTCTTTTCTCACATAGTGAAAATCATTGGTACAAACGATTCCCACTCCATATTCTTTACCAAGTGCCACTAGACTACGCTTAGCTTCCCATTCTTCAGGAATCCCATGGTCCTGTAGCTCTAAGAAAAAATTATCCTTTCCATATGTTTGTATATACCACTCCAGCGCTGCTCTGGCGCCATCCATATCCCCTTGCAATATTGCCTGGGGTATCTCTCCTTCAATACAAGCACTTAGCGCAATAATTCCTTTACTGTGCCTGCGCAGCAGTTCATGATCTGCCCGTGGCCGGAAAAAAAAGCCCTCCGTTGAAGCAGTGGATACAATTTTAACAATATTCTGGTATCCTTCCAAAGTCTCTGCTAAGAGGATGAGGTGCTTCAATCGCTCTCTCTTTCCCTCCGGTCGATCATAGAGACTCCCCGATGTCACATATACTTCACAGCCTATAATTGGCTTAATTCCTTGTTTTATCGCCTCTTTATAAAAATAAACAGCACCATACATATTTCCATGGTCTGTCATCGCAATGGCCGGCATATCCAATTCTTTTGCTCGCGAGATTAAATCAGGCAGGCGACTAATACCGTCCAGTACACTATATTCCGTATGTCCATGTAAATGCACAAAGGGACGCATCGCTTACACCTCCTTACCTGTCAATCCTAACTGAATCTTTCTTATCCTGCCTATTATTATAACAATAGCAGGTCGTTTTTACTACTCTATATAAGTAGCACTTAGTATAAACGGAAAAACTGCAACAAAATGGATTTTTTTGTTCATTTCGTTGCAGTTCCTTTTTGTTTAGATATAATAAAAATTCTCTAATCGTTTATGTTAGGGCTTTATTTTGTTATAGCCTCTTTCCTCTGACGCTAAATCACTTTCCGCACGGTGTAACGCCGACTCAAAATGCCTCCACAAATGATGCTTACCCAAAGTACGGAACAAACCTGCACGATACATATGCCTGCGAATATCCGGTTTCGCTTCGCTGACAAAAACCTGTACCCCTTTGTTCTGTAAAGTTTTTATAATCTCATTTAAAATGCGCAGCCCCGTAAAGTCTACAAAGGGAACCTCGCTGAACCGTATAATAAGATACTTAGGATACTTATGAATATGTGCGAGTGCTCTTTCAAAAGCGTTAATGGACCCGAAAAACAGAGGCCCCTCAATGGTATATACCATAATTTCCGGATGAAGTTCAATCTCTTCTCGTACTTCCCTTGAAATTTCCTCATTCGAAACCTGATGGATATCAACAGATTCAATAATATTCCTCATAAACTGGAGGATAGCTAGAATAACTCCCACATTTACGGCCACAACCAAATCGGTGAAAATAGTCAAGAAAAATGTCAAAAGCAGGATAACCGCATCTGCAAGGGGTGCTATCTGTACTAAGCTTATAAAGCGTTTCACATCGCTCATATTATAAGCCACCACGAAAAGAATGGCCGCCATAGAAGCCAATGGAATGTATTCCGCCAGCGGAGCCAGAACAAGAAGCACCAAAATCAAGAACACCGCATGAATAATTCCCGCTATAGGGCTATTGCCACCTTGACGAACATTTGTGGCTGTTCTTGCGATAGCGCCTGTAGCCGCAATTCCTCCAAACAAAGGTGCCACAATATTTGCAATTCCCTGCCCCATCAGCTCCGTATTGGAGTTGTGCCGTTGTCCACTCATCCCATCAGCTACTACAGCAGAAAGCAAAGATTCAATAGCACCAAGCATGGCTATAGTAAACGCAGGTCCCATTAAACCAAACAGTTTATCCGCTGTAATAACGGGGAGTGTAAAAGGGGGCAGTCCCTGTGGTATTCCATGAAAAGCACTCCCTATGGTCGCCACTCCGTCAAAGCCGGCAGCAGCCTGTACCAGTGTCGCTGTAATCATAGCCACAAGAGGAGCCGGAACTACCTTTACCACCGGTACTTTGGGCAATAAAAGGATAATAGCCAGACTAAGCACAGCCAGAAACAATGTAGGAAGATGTGTATAGGGAAATGACAGCAGCATGATTAACAGCTTTTCATGGAAAAACTCTGTATGAGGACTAGCGGGAAACCCGAAAAAATACGGCCATTGCCCTACCCATATTGTTACGCCAATTCCGGCGGTAAAGCCTACGATAACCGGAGAGGGAATAAATCGAATTACGCCCCCCAGCTTAGCCACTGACATAAGAACGAGCATGAGCCCCGCCATAATCGTAGCAATTTGTAGACCCTCAAATCCATATTTATTTAAAATTCCCGCCAAAAGCACGATAAAAGCGCCCGTAGGTCCTGCAATTTGCACCTGGGATCCACCGAACAAAGACACTATAACGCCGGCTGTTATAGCAGTATAAATTCCCGCCTCCGGCTTTACACCGGAAGCGATAGCAAAAGCCATTGCCAAGGGAAGGGCCACAATACCCACCACAAGACCTGCTACAATGTTTCTCGGCCAATTCGGCCACGCCAAACTTCCTTTTTTCCACGCTTCTACAATCGCAAACATCAATAGCCTCTCTTCCTTTGCGATACTCTCTTCAATAAACTAATACCTCGATTATATACGCTTCTTCTTTGTTCTTCAAGATGACTTTCTCGCTTCCTCGTGTTACACTACCATTATAAACGATTCTGTTTTGCACTATGTAAAGAAAATATTTTACTATATTAAAAGAAAGTATATCTATGGAACCTTGGAAACGAACCCTTTATGTATCCTTATTCGGTGTTTTCCTAACCGGAATGGGACTCAGTCAAATAGCTCCCATTCTCCCCCTCTATATGTCAGAACTGGGAGTAACTTCACAAGAATCTATAGCTTGGTGGTCGGGACTTGCAATGGGGATAACCTATATAACAATTGCCGTCGTATCTCCCTTTTGGGGGCGCCTCTCGGATCGCAAAGGACGCAAACTGACTCTGTTGCGCGCCAGCTTCGGAATGATGATTACGAGTACGCTCATGGGCTTTGTCACATCTCCCGAACAGCTGGTACTATGTCGTGCCGCACAAGGGTTAATTTCAGGATTTTATTCCGGATCCATCGCCCTTATCGCCACAGAATCTCCCAAGGAACATTCCGGTTGGGCCTTAGGTCTTTTAGCCTCAGCCAATGTCTGTGGATCTTTGGTCGGTCCGCTAATCGGCGGTTATTTGGCTGGACTGTTTGGCATCAGCAACAGTTTTTTTATCATTGCTTTTTTGCTATTTCTCGCCTTTCTTCTTACCCTATTTTTCATCCACGAAACGTATGTTCCTCCGAAAGAAAAGATTAAGCAAGGATTTTCCGTGCTTAGACGCAACTTAGAGCATTTTGATAAGCTTCTCACCATGGCGGCTTCCACTTTTATTTATGCTATGGCCTTCATGTCCTTGCAACCCGTCCTCACCATCTTTGTAGCACAGCTTCTACCATCTGATCATGAACAGATCGCTTTTATTTCCGGTCTTGTTTTTTCTATCACAGGCATCGCACAAATGCTCAGCAGTACCTACCTTGGCCGCTTAATCGACAAGATAGGTGCCAGAAAAGTATTTCTGTATTCCCTTTTGTATGTAGGCCTACTCACCATTCCCCACATGTACATGACCGATATTTATCAACTCTGTGTGCTCCGTTTCCTGATCGGCCTTGGGTATGGCGGCCTTCTCCCCTCCATTAACGCCTTCCTCTCTACACATACTCCCAAAGAATATATCGGGCAGGTCTTCTCTTATAATGGAAGCACTCAGTTTATAGGATCTTTTTTAGGTGCCGTCGGCGGAGCAATAGTTGTGGGAGCTTTCGGCTTTGAAGCGCTCTTTTGGGGCACCGGTCTTTTATTTATTTTAAACGGCCTGTGGGCATATTATAAATTAAAAGAATAATGCCTATTTCTTTTCGTGCTCTACACTTCGTGTACGTAAAAAGAAGCGACCTCTGTGGAGTGTCGCTTCTTTTTTATGTTATCTGTTATGCTTTTCAAAGTATTGTAGTGCTACATCCGGGAAGATGGCATAACTTAATACATTCTCTTCCGTAATATTTTTATAGCCTTTTTGAGCCAACTCTTCGCGCAAAATATCCATTTGAGGGGCAATATCATCTGCCGGACGATACGTAATCGGCTCTTCTCCGCCAATGATTTTTTCCTTAATCTCTGTAGGAATTTCAGCCGGAAGGCGACCATATTTACCGCGCACCAAATCCTTAATCTCATTCGGTGTCATCTTGTAGCGTTCGCCCATTACAACATTCATCATCGCCATAGTTCCAACAATTTGACTGGTAGGCGTTACCAGTGGAGGGAACCCTAAGTCTGCTCGTACTTGAGGCATTTCATCAAGTACATCAAAGAATTTTTCCTCAATGCCGAATTCACGTAGCTGATTTCTCGTGTTACTCAACATACCTCCGGGAATTTGGTACTTACGCACTTCCGGTAGTACATCCGTAGTAAGAGGAATCTTGAACTCTTCCATGATTTCGTCCCGTACTTTTCTAAAATAAGATGCTGCTGCGTTAAGAGCGTCAACATTAAGTCCCGTATCGTATGGAGTGCCTGCGAAGGTAATAGCCATTGATTCTGTTGCAGGCTGAGACGTAGCAAAAGCAAACGGACTGAGAGCTGTATCGATGATATCTGCCCCTGCTTCTACCGCTTTTAGATATGTCATATTTGCCAAGCCTGTCGTAAAGTGACTATGCACATCGAGAGGAAGATCAAATCGCTCTTTCAATGATTTAACCAACTTTTCCGCATCATAAGGTGCCATAAGGCCGGACATATCCTTAATACACAAGGAATGAACGCCCATATCTACAAGCTCCTGTGCTACTTTTATAAAGTTTTCATCCGTGTGAACAGGGCTTATGGTATATACCATGGCACCCTGAACATGTGCGCCTGCCTCTTTTGCAAAGCGAATGGAAGCTTCCATATTTCGCGTATCGTTTAAGGCATCAAAAATACGAATGCGATCCATCCCATTCTCTACCGCCTTAAAGATGAAGTCATGTACCACATCATCGGAGTAGTGTTTATACCCCAAAACATTTTGTCCTCTTAACAACATTTGCAAAGGGGTCTTTTTCACCCGTGCTTTAATTTCACGAAGGCGTTCCCACGGACTTTCATCCAAAAAGCGAATAGCACTGTCAAAGGTAGCTCCACCCCAGCATTCCAATGCTTCATAGCCAATTTCATCAAGAGCTTCCAAAATAGGAATCATATGCCTTGTTCTCATACGTGTAGCCAAGACCGATTGATGTCCGTCGCGAAGCACCGTTTCAACAATACGAACTCGTTTGTTTGTCATCTTCTTTCACCTCATAAAACCAATAACCTATGTATCTAACATTCTAGCTTCTAAATTCTATAATGTATTTTGTATACAGTGATTATATATTATTTTCTATAAAAAATATAGAGAAAAAGAATAAAATATGCCCTCCTTAAAACGCAGATTTTATTGCCAAAAATATGGTCACACAAAGAGCGTCAAGGGAGGGCTTTATATGTTTCTACTCTGTTTTACTGCTTCATCAGCCTAAATTACTGCTTTCTTTTCTCGCTTTTGCACGGGCATTGCGATCTAAAATCGCCTTTCTCATTCGGATACTTTTAGGTGTAACTTCAACTAACTCATCATCATTGATCCACTCAAGAGCCTGTTCTAAGCTGAAAATTCGCGGTGGCGTTAACCGAACCGCTTCATCCGCCGAGCTCGAGCGCATATTAGTAACATGCTTTTTCTTACATGGATTCACATCCATATCCAATTCTCTGGCATTTTCTCCGATTACCATTCCCGTGTATACCGCTTCGCCGGCACCGATAAACAATGTTCCACGATCCTGTACGCCATTTAAGCCATACGGTGTTGTTTCCCCATCTTCAAAGGCTACAAGTGCACCTCGCGTACGACTCGGAATTTCGCCTTTAAATGGAGCATATCCATGAAATACATGATGCATGATTCCGTTGCCCTTCGTGCTCGTCAAGAACTGCGATCTAAATCCTATTAATCCGCGAGCAGGAATAATAAATTCCATCCTCAAGTAACCCGCTATTTCCGTCATGTTAACCAGTTCCGCCTTACGAACGCCCAAGTTTTCCATGACAGATCCCATAAATTCCTGAGGTACATCTATAGACAAGTGTTCAAGCGGTTCGCAGAGCTGATTATTTATGCGTTTATATATTACCTTCGGTTTTCCTACCTGCAGTTCATACCCTTCACGTCGCATTGTTTCAATAAGAATCGCTAAATGAAGCTCTCCGCGTCCGGACACTTTAAAGGAATCCGGAGAATCCGTTTCCTCCACACGCATAGATACATTAGTCTGCACCTCTTTAAAAAGTCGGTCTCTCAGGTGCCGACTGGTTACAAAATCTCCTTCCCGACCTGCAAAGGGAGAATTGTTTACAGAAAATACCATGGAAAGGGTTGGTTCATCAATATTTATCGTAGGCAATGCTTCAGGGTTTTCAAGATCTGCCACAGTCTCCCCTATATTTATGTCCTCAACGCCGATAAAGGCAACGATATCCCCACATCCTGCTTCTTCCGCCTCAATACGTTTTAACCCTTCATAGGTATAAAGTCGCCCTATTTTGGACTTCCTTATGCTTTCACCATTCAAGATAGTAACAGGCTGACCGCTCTTCATTTTTCCCCGAACGATACGCCCTACCGCTATCTTGCCCACATAATCATCATAATCTAATGTGGTAACCATAAACTGTAAGGGCCCCTCCACATCTCCTTTTGGGGCAGGGATTTCCTTAAGGAGTACCTGAAATAAGGGCTCTAAATCTACAGCCTCGTCTTCCATACGGGTTTTCGCCAGTCCGGAGCGCGCCGACGCATATACAACGGGAAAGTCCAGTTGCGAATCATCTGCCTCAAGCTCCATAAATAGTTCCAACACTTCATCCTCTACTTCACGAACCCGTTGATCGGGGCGATCAATTTTATTGATAACAACGATGGGTTTAAGTTTTTGTTCAAGCGCCTTTCTTAGCACATACTTCGTCTGTGGCATAGGACCTTCAAATGCATCTACCAATAAAAGTACACCGTCCACCATATTAAGCACCCGCTCAACTTCTCCACCAAAGTCCGCATGTCCCGGTGTATCTACAATGTTTATCTTAACTCCTTTATGCATAACAGCCGTATTTTTGGAAAGAATGGTAATACCCCTTTCTCTTTCCAAATCATTCGAATCCATTACGCGTTCTGCCACCTTCTCATTTTCCCTAAAAATATGGCTTTGCTTTAACATGGCATCTACCAATGTAGTTTTACCATGATCAACATGGGCAATAATTGCCACATTACGAATATCTTCGCGAATCATTATTCCTCCTATAAGAGCACACTATGTGCACCTGTTGGGGCTTGTCCCCTTTTATCTGTTTTTATTCCTCGCCAATAATGCGAACCTCCGGTTCCAATATAACATTATGGACATCCTTTATTTTTTGTTGCACCTCACGGATAAGATTCTGTACATCTTTTGCGGTTGCTCCACCTTTATTGACTACAAATCCTGCGTGCTTTTCCGAAATTTGTGCGCCCCCTACACTGAGACCTTTAAGGCCGGTTTGTTCAATGAGAGTTCCCGCATAATATCCGGGAGGACGCTTAAAAGTAGATCCGGCACTCGGCATCTCAAGGGGCTGCTTGCTTTCTCTTTTTGCCGTCAATTCATCCATCTTTTGGCGAATTTTTTCTTTCTCACCTGTTTTCAATGCCAACTTCACAACACTGATAACATGTCCCGTATCCTGAAATACGCTATGTCGATAAGAAAAATCCAATTCGTCTTTTTCATATACCCTAATTTCTCCCTCGAGCGTAGCGGCACTCACTTCCGTAACTACCATACTCATTTCGCCCTCATAAGCTCCCGCATTCATAAATACGGCTCCACCCAAAGTGCCGGGGATCCCAACGGCGAACTCAAGACCGGTTAAACCTTGCTCACAGGCAAATTCCGACAACGCTTTAAGTGTTATACCTGCCGGCGCTGTAATAACGGTATCTACAACGCTCAAGGGCTCGTTCATCTCACAGAGGGTCACTACCACACCGCGAATCCCTCTATCCCGTACCAATACATTAGAACCACACCCCAGTATAGTTAAAGGTGCACTTTTTTCATGAATAACCGCCAACACATGGCACAACTGATTGACCGTCTTTGGACTTACAAATATATCGGCGGGGCCCCCTATTTTAAACGTTGTATGAGCGCTCATAGGCTCCTGAGAGCGCACACACTCCGGGGCTACGATTCGCTTAATCTCCTCATAAAGGGTTGCAAAATTATTTTCGTTCTTCAAGAATCTTCATTCCTTCTGTTATAGGTTCACTAATAATACGATATATATCCTGAGAAATTTGAGACCAACGAACATGGGCCTGCAAATACTCTCTGGCAAGACTATTATTATTTATCAATAAAACCAATTCTTCTTGCTTCTTCAAAAGCTCCTCTTCATCCGCAGACTGTGCTATTTTTGCGTATTCCCACTGTACTTGTTGGGTTAAGAATTGGCGCACCATACCCAAAGACGCCTCATCCTGTTCCACAAGTTTTTGAGCCTCCATCAAGGCCTTATACTCATCGCTTTCTCTCATTGCTTTTGCTAACTCATAAGCTTTATCGTAATTCATTTTTTCCTCCCTTATTTTTCCAGAGAAATCCAACCGCCTGTTTCCTTTAAATCCGGAAAATTTAACTGTCTCATTGCTTCATAGGCGACAATCGCCACTGCATTAGATAAATTCAGAGACCGTGCTTCTGCTATCATAGGAATTCGAATACAGGTATCTTTATAAGAGGCCAACAACTCTTCGGGAAGCCCCATTGTTTCCTTTCCGAAAACCAGCATATCTCCGGGCCTATACGAAATGTCCGCATACGTGAGCACAGCTTTCGTAGTGGCAAAGAAAAACCGCCGATCTTTATATTCACGAAAAAGTTCCTCTATATTCTCATGAACCTTAACATCCACAAGATGCCAATAATCAAGCCCGGCCCTCTTCAAGTATTTGCTGTCAAGAGAAAATCCCAAGGGCTTTACCAAATGAAGAGTCATATGATTTGCGGCACAGAGCCGTGCAATATTTCCCGTATTTCCCGGTATCTCCGGTTCTACCAATACAATTTCCACAATATCACCATACTACATTGCTGTTAAACACTATCATATTTTGATTATTTTGCCGATAATTCAGGCTTTTATCTAATCTATTTTATATGATTTTCCTTTTTACTTCAACTACAGAATATATAATGACGACCCTATAAAAGAAAAAGCTCTTCTTTAACAAAAAATGTGCCCGAAGAAAACAATTCTCCGGGCACACAATCTCATATTATTCTTTTTTAAAATTGATGACGATAGGTTAAAAGGAAGTTTAAAGGAGTCGACCTATAGTCCGAACCGGAGTTAGAAACAATATCTTCGCGATCCAGTACATTATCAATACGCAAGGAAATACTTGATGCATCATTAAAGCGATATGTCGTATTCCAGCTCGTCAACAGGTATGGCTTTATCGGGAAAGAGTGTTCACTGGACGGAGCCCCCACTCTTTCTCCTAGATAGCTGGCCGTAATTGTACTCGTCCACGGTCCGTTCTCATAGGTGATACCGCCCGTGAGTTGAAATCTTCCGAACTCCCGATCCCAATATGGTTTTTTTGGATTATCTCCACTTTCTTTTCCCTTCGGATTTTGAATGTTCATACCTAAACGGTAGCCCCATCCATTCTCTCCCTTATATGCCATTTCCGCCTCAAGTCCGGTATTACGGAAGTCAGAATTGATATATGTGTAGTGATCCAATACACCATTCGTTTTTTGAAGAGTAACTTTAATGTTATCCGT
>JBHAEC010000076.1:0-5566 GCA_041855385.1 Veillonellaceae bacterium | reverse complement strand
TCAGGTAGAGTAAAATAACAACTTTAGAAGAGTAAAAAACTCCCCACCGGTTTAGGATGGCGTGCAGGAAAAATAAGAGGAGCGGATGGGAGAGATACATTCCGTAGGATGAATTGCCCAGCAGAGCCCAAAAGGTTTTTCCTGTTGGCGTAAGAGGCGTGGAATCAAATAGATGAAGGAAAAATAAACAGCCTGTTGCCGTATAAAGCATACCCATGGGACTAAGTTGATGAATAGTATATATAGCCTCCAGCAGAGTGTAGTTTCGCTCATACAGAACATAGTAATAACTTCCAAGCATTAGCGTTACGGATAAAGAAAAAAGGAGCGTCAAAGGCAGACGATATCGCCAAAGAAGGAGTTTGCAGCGATCGTACTCTTCCGCACACAAGGCTCCTAAAAGAAAGATCCAAATATAGTGAGCAACCCAATAGTTGAGTCGCATAGTATAAGCGTACTGTAACCAGTAATTTTCAAAGGAAAAAAGAGAGCCGTGATAAGAAGACAGGTAGTTAAACGCAGTTTGCAACAGAAATAAGAGGGACATATAAAGTAGAGGTTTCTTGAGTACGAAACGAGTTAGATTGCGCCATAACGGCATGAGCAAGTAGAACCAGAGGAGAATGACCAAAAAATACAGATGATAAGCTGTGGTTCCGAAGAAAAAATTTCGAGGAAAGTACCAGATTACCTGAATATCCCTGCTAACATAGGCGATGTAAAAGGTGTAAATAACAGACCAGACCAAGTAGGGGATGAGAACTGCGGAAATTCTTTTTTTTATGAAAGTAGCATAATTAAAATGGCCGGAAAGAGGCGTACTAAGGAAAAGGCCGAAGGCAGACAGAAAAAAGAAAGCCGGCACGCAAAATCGCGTCAGTATTTCAAGCACGGCGATGAGCTGGGCATTGGCATGGGGATTGCCTAAGGCATAGGATCCTATATGAATTCCGATTACGCCAAGCATGCAGAGCCCCCTCATGTAGGTAAGGGAAGGGATATAAATTTTTGACATTGCTACCCTCCTATATTATAGTGGTGATTAAGAGTATTAATATTTGGTATATAAGTAATTCAACTATACCATAAAATGGGATTCCCTTCCTAATGGAAGAACGTTATTTGCAAAGGAGAACGACATGACAATAGAAATAGGAAAGAAAGCACCGGACTTTTCCGTGTTAAATGATAAGGGAGAAACGGTCAGTTTAAAGGACTATAAAGGCAAAAAGATTATTCTCTATTTTTATCCGAAAGACAGTACGCCCGGATGTACTATGGAAGCGAGAGATTTTCAGTCTGAACTGGAGAGATTTAGCGAGCATGGTTATGTCGTGCTTGGCGTGAGCCGAGATACGATCAAGAAACATTGTAATTTTAAAGAAAAAGAAGGGATTGAATTCCCCCTGCTGGCGGATACGGAAGAGAAATTATCGAAGCTCTACGATGTGCTTAGGGAGAAGAAACTCTACGGAAAGGCCTACGTCGGTATTGAGAGATCGACCTTTGTTATCGATGAAAAAGGGATTATTTCGCATATATACCGCAATGTAAAGGCAAAGGAACATGTAAGAGGTTTATTGGACGATCTTGGCATATAAAACCTTACGATTTTTGTGCTTTCATGGTATGATACAATAGACGACTAAGAATGCGTAAATATACGAAATGATAGATGGTGAGGAGGATCCGGAGTATGAAAGAAATGGGATATTTTAATGGCGAATTTGTAGATATGAGTTCTAAATGCGTCAGTCTTGAGGATCGGGGATATCAATTTGGTGATGGGGCTTATGAAGTAACGCGCGTCTATAGGGGACGGTGCTTTGCTTTATCATATCATCAGGATCGTTTGTACCGGTCGATGAGAGAGCTGGACATTCCCGTTAGAATGCCACCGGATGAGTTTATTGAACTTCATGAGGTGCTGATTGAACAAAGTGAAATAACGGATGGATATATATACATGCAGGTAACTCGCGGTGTGGCGCCTCGCAAGCATGCTTACGATCGTAATTCTTTGGAGCCACAAACAACTATGTTTATACGTCCTTTTCCGGAATATTTCAATGAAGTACAAAGTGGGGTAAAAGCCATTACCCTTCCCGACGAACGCTGGCTTCGTTGTGATATTAAATCACTGAACCTTATTCCTAATATTCTGGCACAGACCAAGGCGGAAAAGAAGAATGCCTACGGTGCGATTATGTTCCGCGGGGATACTTGTACCGAAGGAAACGCATCCAATGTATTTGTGGTAAAAGATGGGATTTTATATACCCATCCGGCGAATAACTTTATACTGAAGGGCATTACTCGTCAACTTGTTATTGGCAAGGTGGCACCATCTTGCGGGGTAACGGTAATAGAGAGGGAGTTTGATCGCACTTTCGTAGAAGATGCGGATGAAATTATTTTTACTGACACGTTAGGGGGAGTTATTCCCGTTATTACTCTTGATCGTAAAGCGGTAGGAACCGGAGAGGTCGGTACGGTAACTAAAAAATTACAGGAACGCTATGCGGGACTGTTATCCGAGGGCTTGGCATAATGAGACTTTCGGCAATGACGGGAACAGCACTGCTTTTGTCCCTGGCTTTATTGAGTCAAGGTATTCGCATGATTGTTCCCGTTTCACCTGCAATCAGTATGTTTATTGTAGGAACATTGGTAGGGGCATGTACGCTACTTGCTACATTCCGATATGGTTTTGTTTATGGATTGTTCATTGCTTGCATTACGCCATGGGTTGCATTTATGCAGGGGATGCTGGTATATTTGCC
Source organism: Veillonellaceae bacterium (assembly GCA_041855385.1). GTDB lineage: Bacteria > Bacillota > Negativicutes > Veillonellales > Veillonellaceae > JBHAEC01. The sequence continues at coordinate 2,783 of JBHAEC010000076.1, read as the reverse complement.
CTTTGTGCCTGTTGTGGCATTGGGGAGCAGTTTATTTGTGCTTACTGCTTATATCATGGAAAAGAAAAGTTTTTATCTGGCGGCAATCGTCAGTCCTCTTGTGAAGGCAGTAAGTATGTATGGCGGCTTTGTGATGCTCTTTTCCTTTTTTGCCGTACCTGAAACGGTAAAAAAAGCCATTCTTTTTACTATGAGCTGGCCGCAACTTGTGACGGGATATTTGGCTTTTTTATTGGTCGCAATAGTAATGAGACGCCTTCGCTGATGATGTAGATCTTGTTCATTTTTATTCTTCTTTTGCTTTTAGGAAAGGAAGAGTAGAAAGGTCGGTGCTTTGTCGCCGACCTTTCTTAGTTTATAAACAGGTTATTTAATGCGTTTACGGAATACTAAAGTTCTTTTAAAACATGATTGACAGGGTGAACTTTATCGTGCTATCATAGTCCTACAATTTCAAAACCTATTCATCCAGAGTTGACTGAGGGACTGGCCCTATGATGTCGCGGCAACCATCTGAAAAGAAACGGTGCCAATTCCACAAGACAATGTCTTGGCAGATGAAGATTTAGCAGCTCTTCATGTGTGGTGAAGGGCGTTTTTTATTGTCTGTAAAAATTTAAATGCGTTTATGCTAGGGAAAGGAATACAGAATGATTGAGATATCTCATGTGAGCAAGACGTACGAGGGCGTCAAGCAGGTGCATGCGTTAAAGGATATTTCCCTTTATGTGGAAGAAGGCGAAATATATGGAATTATCGGTCAATCGGGGGCCGGTAAATCCACATTAATCCGATGCATCAACATGCTGGAGAGACCTTCCACGGGAAGTGTCAAGGTGGACGGCGTTGAACTCACGACATTGAATGAAAAAGCCTTACGAGAAGAGCGGAAAAATATCAGCATGATTTTTCAGCACTTCAATTTGTTATCATCGAGAACCGTATTTGATAATGTGGCGTTTCCACTGGAACTGCAAGGGTTGAGCAAGAAGGAAATTGAAGATCGGGTATTACCTCTTTTGGAATTGGTAAAATTGACAGATCGTAAAGACAATTACCCGGCACAGCTGTCGGGGGGACAAAAACAACGGGTTGGCATTGCACGGGCATTGGCAAGTAATCCTAAGGTACTCCTCTGTGACGAAGCGACATCGGCACTTGATCCGCAGACTACAAAATCTATTTTGGAACTGTTACAAGATATCAACCAAAAATTGAAGCTTACCATTGTGCTCATCACGCATGAGATGCATGTTATCAAAGAAATTTGTGATAAGGTGGCAGTTATCGAAGATGGCGTTATCATTGAACAGGGACGTGTCGTGGATGTGTTTATCAATCCGGAAAAGGAAACGACAAAGGAATTTGTCGGCTCCATTATTAGTCAAGAACTCCCTGCCGATGCACTGAAGCACATGAATCTTCATGAACAGTGGGATGCCGGATCGTATCCGATGGTGAGGCTGTCTTTTAAGGGTAATGTTACGGAAGAGCCTGTGGTGGCCGGGCTGGTACGACGCTTTAATGTAGATGTAAGTATTCTTTTTGGTGGCGTCGATTACATTCAGGATGTGGCTTTCGGACATCTTATTATTGTTATAGAGGGAGACAGAGGGCGCATTGAAGATTCTTTGGCACATCTGAAAACATTACAAGTGGGAAGCGAGGTGATGGGCTATGTCTCAACAAATCATTGAGCTCATGATACAAGGCTTGGGTGAAACTTTGTTGATGGTCGCTTTGTCTTCTACGCTGGCGGTGGTTTTCGGAATTCCGCTAGGGGTTATCTTGGTAACAACTTCGGAAGGGCATATTCTGGAGAATACGCTTATCAATAAAGTGTTGGGGATGGTTGTCAATGCAACGCGTTCTATTCCCTTCATTATTTTGATGGTTGCCATCATTCCTTTTACTCGCTTGGTGGCAGGAACCTCGATTGGAACAACGGCAGCCTGTGTTCCGCTCACGTTGGCGGCCATTCCTTTCTTGGCACGTTTAGTGGAAACATCGATTCGTGAAATCAGCTCCGGTGTTATTGAAGCGGCACAGTCCATGGGAGCATCTCCCTTTCAGATTGTACGGAAAGTATTACTTCCGGAGGCGCTACCTACGATTATTGACAATATAACAGTGCTCATCGTTAATTTGATCAGTTACTCAGCTATGGCAGGAGCCGTAGGTGGAGGAGGCCTTGGGGATATTGCTATCCGATACGGATATCAGCGTTTTCAGGCAGATGTAATGATAGTTACCATCATTATTTTGGTGGTATTGGTTCAATTGATTCAATCTTTGGGAGATATGATATCTCGCAAGGTGAATAAAAAGTAAGAAAAAAAGGAGAGATAAAATGAAAAAATTAGGTGTATTAGCTATTGCGGTTGCATCTGTGGCACTTTTGCTCACAGGTTGCGGTTCCGGCGAACAGGGAAAAAGTGCAACAGCACAACCAAAGGAAATAAGCGTAGGGGTAACGGCAGGACCACATGCAGAGGTGATGGAAGTAGTAAAGAAAGAAGCAGAGAAGCAAGGTTTAAAAATTAAGATTGTAGAATTTAACGATTATGTGCAGCCTAACATCGCATTATCTCAAAAAGAGCTTAATGTAAACTCCTTCCAACACCAACCGTATTTGGATAATTTTAATAAAAACAGAAATTTAAACAATGTGTCTATCGGTAAAACCATTTTGTTACCAATGGGATTGTACTCCGAGCAGTACAAGAACCTTAATGATGTTCCTAACGGGGCGACAGTGGCAATCCCTAACGATCCCACAAATG
>JBHAEC010000075.1:0-3582 GCA_041855385.1 Veillonellaceae bacterium | reverse complement strand
CGAAATGAAAGGTGTTATCTCTTCGATGATGCGCGCTTCCGCTTCGGTAAAACTGAGCGCGTCTACCAAGTAAGGTTCGGTTACTTTCTTTTGCATTCCGTTCTCCATTATCTTTTCGTAGCGGATTTTGCATAAAAACCAATTGTTCATAATGTTTTTGCTTTAAGGTTATTTCACTTCAATGTTTTTCTTTTTTTTCATTTGCATTATTTTCTTTCGGTAGTAATCTATCATAGCTTTTAATTCAAAAGCAGAAATGTGATTCGTCTCGTTCTTTGCCGCTTCTAAAATAATCACTGTAGGCTCGCCGTATTTGGCAATCAACCCACGACGGTAACCTTGCATGTTACCCTCATCGAAGCGGTTGCATGAGCGGCATTGTGCGTTGCAGTTCTTCTCGCTGAACCGAAGCGACATGTGTTTCCGATTGATGTAGTGCCCGCAATCGGCTTGTCCGAAAGGAAGGATGCGACCACATGATATACACCGAAATACGCCGTTAGCGTCGCTGTCACGTAGGCGGATAAACATGCTGAATACACTATCCAATTTCTTAATCAGCCTCAGCCGTTCATTCCCCTTCACGATAATCGAGGATTTTAAGGTACTGTTCTTTGTCACGGAAACGGATAGCGTGTCTATATGCATAACCGACGCATGAAATGAATAGAAGTTCATGGTCTCCGATTTTCACTTCCTTTAAAAGAGATATGATGGCTTTTGGATGCTGATGGTCAGTCCACATTATAGCCATGTCTCCCTCTTCCGGCAAGACTTCAATTTCTCCTGTTTCTTCACAATAGAACTCGCCCTGATTATCTCCGCCGAATGTTATGCGAATGCTGTTTGATTCGATGGATGTCTCTACCGTCACATACTTACAACCGGGCGATATCTTATAGGTTTCCTTTTTCATAAGGGATTAATAGCTTATGGAATCGTAAAAAGATTTGTTGCTCATATATTCTTCCACGACGACCGAGCGAGAGCCTCCGCCTATGCGGTCGTGGATATATTGGTATTTTTCAAGGCTCATGCCCGAAATAACATCGTCGTTGTATTCCACGCGACCGGCGTACACACATCCGGCAATCACGATAGCCGCAAGAAGCGCCTTTAATATGCTCTTTGTTATCGCGTTCATAAGTTGTTCTTTTTCTTTGTTTTAAAACAGCTAGATATACGTATTCTTCCAGCATTTGATAATTTGCGCACCGGTGGTTACTTTTCGCTTTCCTACCTTTCGTACTTTGAAGATTAGATATCCCTCTTTTTCGTACCTAGCCACGGTGTGGCGGTCAATACCTAAAGCTGCCGCTGTCTGGGATTGGTTGTATAGCCCCAGCGGGCTAACATCGGGTTGCGTTGCTATCATGTGTTCCTCCTAAAAAGAAATTCCCACCCTTTCATAAGCCGTAAAGTGGAAGTTCGCTTACTACTCGGGTGAGAATTTTCCAAAAATCATTTTTTTACTTGCCGGAACTTCCACATTGCGGCAATCTGCCGTAAAACATTGACATACTCGTAGGATATTTAAAAGGGACTGCCTATATTCGCATTGCTTACATACATTTAAGGAAATACCGCCGCCGCTGTATCAGCCCTTGTTGTATCCGTGGGTGACGTTTTACGAATGCAAATATTAGAAGATATTCTATGAAAGCAAAATGTTAGATAGAATATCTTCAATGCAATAACATTAATTAACCTTTTGGGTATGAAAGATAACGTTTTTGAAAAAGAGAAAATAGAGATTAATAACCCCAACGACAGGCACAACTTAGTGCTTCTTAAATATCTAACGGACAGAACTACAGAAGAGAAAAAACGGTATGAGCTGCTGTTGGAACTATACCCGGATAACGAGTATTATAATAACGAGGTTGTGAATAGATTGGTCACTCTGGAGTTGATGAATAAGAATTATACTAAGGAGGCGACACGAACGGCATCTGGTGCGATTATTCCGGGTGAGTTTGTCCCTGTCACAAACTATGCGGGGCGCAAGGCTTTAAAAAACCTGTTTCCCTCCGAATACGAGGAGAGAAACAGGGTAATCCACCACTACAAAATAGAGAGAAGATATGTATGGGTGGCGGTTTTAGGAGGCATATCTGGATTTATTGGACTCGTTATAAGTCTAATAACATTGTTATCCAAATATCCTTATTAAATTAATAACGGCAACTATAACGCCTATCACATTGATAGCCGCTAATATTGATACTACCCAAAGACGGGTAACTGCTCCTTCATAGGAACTCATGTCGAAAAACTCCTTAAATCCTTTAGATAAATTCATAATGACACATAGATTAAGTTAGTAATGATAGTGCAAATATAAATAAAAATAGAATATATTCTATTATGAAGACGAGTATTAAAAATAGAATTTTAGATTTTATAAAAAACAGAGGCGTAACCGTTGCCGAATTTGAGCGCAATGTAGCTCTATCTAATGGGTATATTAATAACTTCAAAGACTCAATAGGTTCAGACAAGCTAAACAACATTGCACAGTATTACCCCGATTTGAATATAAATTGGCTTATAACTGGTAAGGGCGAAATGCTTAAATCAGATATCCCTGAGCCGAAGATAAGTTACTCGGTAGGCAGTCCTTATTATAATGTAGATTTTATCGGCGGGTTTGACCTCGTATTAAACGACCAAACTGTAAATCCCGAATATTATATAGACTTTCAGCCATACAACAAGGACGGTGTGATGTGGTGTAACATAACGGGGCATAACATGGAGCCAGAAATAAGCAACGGCGATGTAATAGCTATTAAAGAGGTAGTAGAGTGGGATAAGTACATTAACATGGGAGAAACATACGCCATTGTGACTAAAAATGACTTGCGTACCGTAAAGAAAATAAGAAAAGGAAGTGATAATAAACACTGGTTGCTTGTTCCAGTAAACGAGAAATATGATTCGCAGGAAATTGCAAAGGAAATGATTTCACGAGTGTTTATGGTTCTTGGATGTATGAAGCGCTTCTAATTTGATTAATCAGCAAATTTTCAGCAAATCGTAATTGTTTTTTATAAATATCTGATAATTAGCATATAATACGAGTATGTTTCGTCTGGGGGGCGTGTGGTCGCTGGTTCGAATCCAGTCACCCCGACTGGTGAATATGAAGGAGTTAAGTCGATGACTTAGCTCCTTTTTCTTTATAGCGATTATTTTTTTTGATTACGCTTTTCAGGTAACTTGGTCCCACCCGGTACAAATTGTAGTGCCAATAGGACCGGTCTTTATTTGGCTGTTAATGTTTTCTATCTCTCGGATGTTTTTTCATAGACAGCCGCACTCCCTTTTCTGTGCATAGCTTCTTTTGTTCCTTTATCCGGGATAAGCCTGTTATCTAGCATTTCCTACACACAAAGAATTTTTCCCTTTTGAGAGTATAGAGAGTAAACCAATGTTTCTCCCCGGACTTCTTGTCATTTTTCCGTATATGGAGAATGTGTTTTCCCTCTCCCGGTCTCTTTGTTTATCTGCCTGAATCGCAGGATTATATTTGCTTTATGTTACGTCGAGGAAAGATTATGTAACATTTTTGCCCTGCAT
>JBHAEC010000074.1:0-2788 GCA_041855385.1 Veillonellaceae bacterium | reverse complement strand
GGATAAGATAAATGTTGTGGAAGCAGAAAATATCATCAAAGATTTTTCGGGAGTCAGAGTCTTGCATGGTGTGGATTTTTCGCTGCGGAGGGGAGAAGTGCACGCACTTTTGGGTGAGAATGGAGCGGGGAAGTCAACCTTGATGAAAATACTGGCAGGAGTTTACCAAAAGACCGGAGGAGTGCTTCGGGTAAATGGGCAGGAGGTGGATTTTAAAAGCAGACATGATGCGGATACTTGCGGAATAGGAATTGTATTTCAAGAGTTTTCGCAGGTACCCCAGCTTTCGGTAGTGGATAACCTTTTTCTGGGAAAAGAATTATATAAAACATATTGCGGCGGGAAAATAAAAAAGCTGGATCATTCCCTGATGAAGAAGAAGGCGGAAGAGTTGCTGGAGCGTTTTGATATTTCCTTGCCTTTGGATACGCCGGTTAAGGACTTGGGCGTGGCCAATCAGCAGTTAATAGAAATATGTAAGGCTTTGTTCTATCATGCGGGCATTTTAATTATGGATGAGCCGACAGCGGCTTTATCGGATACAGAAACGGAAAAACTCTTTGCCATGATCAAAGCGTTGAAGGAAAAGAATGTATCCATTATTTATATTTCTCACAGATTGGAGGAAATAAAAAAAATATGTGACAGAGCCACCGTCATAAGAGATGGTAGAAACGTAGCTACCATCGACGTAGACAGGTATAGTGTGGAGGACATCATTACCTTTATGGTAGGAAGAAATATAAAGGATATATACCCTGAGAAAAATACACATATGGGAGAAGTTCTCTTGGAGGTAAAGAACCTGTTTTCGCCGGGAAAATTTAAAGATCTCAGTTTTCAGGTTAAGAGTGGGGAGATTATCGGCATTACAGGACTGGTTGGCGCAGGAAAGACAGAAGTTGCTCAAGCTTTATTCGGTCTGGATAAGAGCGTTGGCGGGGAAATAAGAGTAAAGGGCAAGGAGCTTCGCGTCGATTCTCCGCAAACGGCGAGAAAATATGGATTTGCCCTTATTCCGGAAGATAGAAAGCGGCAAGGTGTTATCTTGAAACATAGTCTGTACGAGAATGTATGCCTTCCCAATTTCGGAAAATACAGAAATCGTTTTGGCGCCTTAAATTTGCAAAGGTGCATGGAGGATGTGCAGGAAAGCATGGCAAAAGTTGCTGTCAGTCCCATGGAACCCGGTAAAAAAGCTTCTTTATTCAGTGGGGGAAATCAGCAGAAGATAGTCATTGCCAAGTGGTTAAATGCAGAGGCGGATATCTACATATTCGATGAGCCTACAAGAGGAGTTGATATCGGTGCAAAAGCAGAGATTTATAAGCTGATTGCCGAATTGGCGCGAGCGGGTTGCGCCATTATCATTTGTTCATCGGAGATATACGAAATTATGGGGATGTGTAATCGTATTATTGTTATGAAAAAAGGAAGAATTGCCGGAATTACGGATGATATGGTTTCGGGATCGGAAGTATTATTAAAGGCACAGTTGGGGAATAAAGATGAAAAAAATTAAACTTAAATCAAATGTATTCGTTGCTCCTTTAGGCTTGGTGGGCTTGATCATTGTTTTTTCTCTTACATCAAAGTATTTTTTAAACCTTGATAATTTTGTGAATATTTTAAGACAGGCTTCTATTAACATTATTATCGCGGTAGGCATGACCATTGTCATATTAACGGGAGGAATTGACCTTTCCGTAGGCTCTTTGGTTGCGCTTGCGGCCTGTACTACTGCACAGTTGGAACAGGTTTTTGGATTGAATATATGGCTGGCTGCGTCGATTGGCGTCATAAGCGCCATTGCTTTGGGGGTCATAAACGGAGTGATTATCAGTTACGGAGAGATTCCTCCCTTCATTACCACCTTGGGAATGATGGGGATTGCCAGAGGTATAGCCCTTATTATTACAAGCGGATACCCCTCCCACACCTTCGGAAGTGATTTCAGATGGATTGGAAGCGGAGATATTCTGGGGATTCCCTTTATGTTTATTGTGGCGATGTTTGTTCTGGCAGCAGCAATATATTTTTTGAAGTTTACGGCATCGGGAAAATATATGTACGCCATAGGAGGAAATGAAGAAGCAACGCAGTATTCCGGAATCAATGTCAAGAAAGCCAAGGTGAAGGCTTATATCATTTCGGGAATATGCTGCGGCATAGCGGCTATTGTTATGGCATCCCGAATAAATTCAGCGCCTCCGGCAGCGGGACAGGGATATGAGTTGAATGCCATTGCGGCAGTGGTAATCGGCGGAACCAGCCTCGTAGGAGGGGAGGGAAGCGTAGGAGGATCGCTTCTCGGTGCATTGATTATGGCGGTGCTTACCAATGGATTAAACTTGTTGGATGTAAATCCAAACATACAAACGGCACTTATTGGAGCAGTAATTATCATCATGGTTTATATCAAGAACATGGGTGATAAAAAAAATAAAGGAAATTAAAAGGAGAAGTGTTTATGAAGAAATTAAGAAGAGCATTAGCGGCGGTAGGAATCCTTGCATGTCTGTCACTTACGGCATGTCAGACTCAGCAGGCATCCACAAATACAACTGCGGCGGCTGAAACCGCGGTTGCATCAACGACGGACGGAAAAAAACCGGTGGTGGGCATTGTAGTGAAAGTTTTGACCGGAAATTCTTTCCAGATTGATTTGGCAAAGTATCTTGAGCAGTCGGCGGAAAAATACGGCTTTGAATATTCCACACATGCGCCGCAGACCTTCGGAGATTTTGCACAGCAGACCAGTATTGTAGAAGATTTAATAACAAAGAAG
>JBHAEC010000073.1:0-4140 GCA_041855385.1 Veillonellaceae bacterium | reverse complement strand
CTTCGGGTTATGAGCCCGACGAGCTACCAACTGCTCCACCCCGCGATGAACTGGTGGGGAGAGAAGGATTCGAACCTTCGAAGTCGAAGACGGCAGATTTACAGTCTGCTCCCTTTGGCCGCTCGGGAATCTCCCCATGAAAATGGAGCTGGCGATAGGAATTGAACCCACAACCTGCTGATTACAAGTCAGCTGCTCTACCGATTGAGCTACGCCAGCACGCAAAAAGAATTATATCTTACCCCTCGACAACTTGTCAAGAGAAGTTTTAAATTCTTTCCACTCCTTCAAAGCCCTTCGCCATGCATTCGTTTACCTTGAAGTATCTCATAATATACCACACTTCCAAGGGAGGCGCAAGAGTTTTACCCCAAAAAATACCAAGTAGCCACTGCCGCCAGAAAAAATCGGTAGTAGGCAAAACTTGCCAATGACGAATTGTGTAAAAATCTTAAAAACCAAATGATAGAGATATAAGCTACTACGAATGCCGTCACAAAGCCGATGGCAAACATAATAAAATCGGAAGTATCCAGCGTGCCGGCCACTTTTAAGAAGTCATAAAGACATGCAATTAACATAATGGGCACGGCCATGATAAAGGAAAAGTCGGCGCCGGCCTTTCGGCTCACCCCCAGAAAGAGCCCTCCTGCAATGGTCGATCCGGATCTGGAAAAACCGGGCCAGAGAGAGAGCACTTGAAAGCACCCGATCATAAACGCCTGTTTCAATGACAGCTGATCAACGTCCTCCACAATAATCGGTCTATGCACCTTCTCTGCAATCAGCATATAAAGACCTCCTACAACAAGTCCAATCGCCACTGTCGCCCACGAGAAAAGATAGGCTTTGATAAAGCCGTGTGCCAAAAACCCGATTCCCATGGCAGGAATCATTCCGAGAACAATGTGAAGTAAAGATAAACCATCTCTTCGCAGCCAATTTTCCCGCTTCATCATAGTGATAAACTTCTCTCTATATACCAAAAGGACGGACAGTATGGCCCCCAACTGAATAAATACATCAAATGTAGACGCCTTGGTTCCCGTAAATCCCAAAAAATCTCCTACGATAACCATATGGCCCGTGCTTGATACGGGAATGTATTCTGTCAATCCTTCAACGACACCAATAATAAAGGCTATGATATACTCATGTAATCCTTCCATTCTATATCCTTTCTATACCTGCACCAATCGTGCAATCTTACATTTCAAATATACCCGGACAATCAAATAACGAAAACACTCAAAGTATTATACTCCAAGATGAATAAATCTGTAAAATATAGGGAACTACCTGCCCCTCCAAAAGTGATGTGCTGCTCGGCACAACGACTTGTAAACCGGCAAAACAAAAGGGCCAAAACAAAATAAAGAAAGTTCTTTCTTTTGTCTTAGCCCCTCAAGTTTAATATATCAAAAACAATAATCTGCTAACCTACGCCACAGTGATAACATGGTTCGGGTCAGAAATCTCTACCGTGAAATAATTAGGATTATTTCTGTGTTCCAGGTGCAACGTATTGCCGTCAAGGTGCCCACGCCATCCCACCATAATCGGATGTACCGTACTGATAGCACGCAACAATGCAATAGGATCCAGATTTAAGATCGGAGCAAACAACACCTCAACGCTGTCGATAAGTACCACTTCCGAATTACAAGAGTTCAAAGCTTTGCAGATGGCGTCTTTCGCCAACTGAGGACGCAATTCCCTTGCCATCTCCAAGAATTCTTCATCAAGCAAATCCTTCGCCTCTAAATACCGCCAACCTTTTTCCTCGGCAATGGTACGAATAATTTTACTCTTCCCTGAGCCGGGGCCACCTACAATGAACAAAATGCGCTCGTCATCGTTTTGGATTTCTTCCCATCGTTTCAATACTTCTTGTTCTGTCACCATGTTTTTCACCCTCATTCATTAGTAGATTTTTACCTTATGTTGTTTTATACCTTGCTTTTATAACCTATATTCAGTATACCCAAATTCTAACCATTTGAAAAGCCTTTCCCAAAATTGGAACGTGCCTATTCTCTCGTTGAAGAAAGCTCCACACCGCTGATAAATCCTTCTTCTTCCAACACATTAAATAAAAGGTATACATTTTCTTTTTTCGGATGTTTATAGCCGTATATGGTTTTCTTTTTGGCCTTTTTTCTCAGCTCGGATAAACTTGGGAGTTCGTCTTTTTCCTCTTTTGTCACTTCCGGTTTTTCCGGCTCTTTTACCAAAGGCTTTTCCTTGCCTTCAGATGCCCCCAGTTCCTCTTCTTTGCTTTTCGGCAGAGAAGCTTTATCCTCGGTTTTCACTCCCTCTATCTCGGAAACATCACCACTCTTCGTCTTGACCTTTTCTTTATGCTCCTCTTCTCCTTTCACCGCTTCCTTTTTTACTTCTTTGCGCTCTTGGACCCCTTTTACCTGCTCGTCACTTTCTTCCCCCATGCGTTTGATAAAGTCCGGAGTCCCGTATATCTGAGTAAGTACAAAAAGGGAATCCCCTATGCCCACACCTCTCGGTGTAGTCACGGAATCCTTGCTCAGCAAAACCTTTTGCACCGCATGCCTTTTATCATAGGCTACCAAAAATCCGTCATAGGCGATAAAAGGATACTCGTCCAATCTCCCCTTTACTTCCCAAACCAGGTTTTTAGGCGGTTCAAAAACCTTATGAAGTTCCTGTCCCATCAAAACAAAATCCTCATCAATCATGCGCCCCGGAGTAAAGGTCCTCTCTTTAGGCACAGGGTACCCTATAGTGGACAGTATTCCTTTTTCTAACATATCGATTTGAGAAACGCGGGATTCCGTCATGGTAATCAGCAGATACTTTTCCCCCATTCCTCCATTATTCTTCTCATTCGTGAAAGTACGATAAACGAAAATCAGTTCGTCCTCGTCAAGACGTCGCCATATATCCTGAGGCGGTCCATAAGCATATAACACGGCCCCTCTATATGAGGAAATCCCTACATCCCTGGGCGTTTTCAGTTCGCTCCCCTTTAACCGAATCCCCACTACCTGTCCATTCGCATAAGGATACACCAGCCCTTGCAGGCGAAGCCTGTCGTTCTTTTCGGAATCGGGGCCCTCATACACGATGTAGGTAATGTCATCACCTACCACGTAGTCTTGAAAATACCCTTTTTTCTTTCCAATTACATCTCCCTCTTTTATCGTATCACCAAGCTGTACCTCTCCTATCCTCATGTCCGAAAAGCCAAGCCCCTCAAAGGCTTTAGGGCTTCCTTTTAATAGCTGCTTAACGAGGCGGTTCAGTGCCTGTGCATCGTCGGAAATGGCATTAAACACACTCTCGGCAGTAAGTTCTTCCACTTCCCAGTCCTTATCCCGAGAAATGCTCTTTGTATCGTCTATTCCGTAAACGCTTGTAGCGGACATGACCAATCCGGCTACCACGAGCGTTATCCATCGTTTCTTCATATTTCTCCTCTTCTTAACACACATATCGTACTTTTTAAGATATTCGCTAAGAAACGATAAATCCCTTTCCGATTTTTAAGTTCTTCACCTAAAACAGATCCCCCTCTCAGTACAGAGATAAGATGACTGCCCTTATTCTTCTCTTGAGTCCCCTTATTATGTTGCCTTCGCATAGGATTAATAAATATTCTCTATTGCCATAAGCACCTTCTTTTCCTTTTGTTCTCTTGATTGTCCCCTTTAACCCTTTTATAATAAGAATGTAAATTGAAAGTTTTTATCATTTAAAGAGGAGTCCATATGAAAACAGCACTAAAAGTAGTGACTCTATGTTTCCTCCCTCTTTGTTTGTTGGCAATTTGGCAATTAGGAGCCACATCGGGTCGTTGGTCATCCTACATTCTTCCATCTCCAATGGAAGTGTATTCCGCCCTATTAACATTACTGACATCCAAAGAACTCCAGGAGCATATATGGATCAGCTTACAAAGAGTCATCTTCGGTTTCTTGTTGGCCTGCGGCGCTGCTCTACCCCTATCTTTAATGTTAGGAATGAGCCATCGGGCGCGCATATTACTCCAACCCGTGTTGGAGTTTTTCCGCCACATCCCCCCCTTGGCCTTATTACCTCTCATAATCCTCTGGTTTGGCATCGGAGAAAAATCCAAACTCGCCGTAGTATTTATGGCTACCT
>JBHAEC010000072.1:0-6120 GCA_041855385.1 Veillonellaceae bacterium | reverse complement strand
TTCATCGAATAATTTCTGTGTATCTTCTTTCATCTTCTTATGATCCACAAGAGAAATGGGGCCCATTTTTTTTGTGGGAAACCGCCCTAGCCACAGATTCTCCATAACACTTCTTTGTAGAACCGGATATAACTCTTGATGTATCATAGAGATCCCCAAGGATAATGCTGTCTTTGAGTCAACGATATCCACTATTTCTCCGTTTATCTTGATGGTACCCTTATCTTGTTTATAAATCCCAAAAAGGCATTTCATCAGCGTTGATTTACCGGCACCATTTTCACCCATGAGTGCATGAACGGTACCTGGCTTTAATTTTAGCGACACGTCATTTAATGCTTTAACGCCGGGAAACTCTTTGGTAATATTATCCATCTCCAAGATATATTCGCCCATGCAAAGCCCTCCTCTATCGTCGGTATATGGCGAAGGGAAACCCCTTCGCCTTTCCCGACAATCTCAAAATGTATTACACTCCCATTAGTCTTTCAAAATCTTGTCTGCATTTTCCTTTGTTACGATTTCATAGGGAACCCAGATGTATTGCTTATCTACAATGTCAAATCCAACGCTTTCTTTTGTAATCTTTTCTCCTTTAGCAAGAAGATAGGTCAAGTTGAATACCGCTTCCCCTTGCTTCTTTGCATTGTTCAATACTGTACCGAGAAGCGTTCCTTCTTTCAATGCTTTTACAGCAGGCGCAGTTGCATCAACCCCGACAACCGGCATGAATTTGCCGCCTTGGAAATAGCCGGCAGCTTTCAATGCTTCAATCGCACCTAACGCCATGTCATCGTTGTTACAAATTACAGCATCAATCTTATCGCCGAAACGTGCAATGAAAGCGGCCATTTTTTCTTGCCCCTTAACGCGATCCCACATACCTGTGTCATTTGCCAATTCCTCTACTTTAAGGCCTGCTGCCGTCAAAGCTTCCACAGAATGTTTTGTTCTGAGCACTGCGTCTTGGTGACCGGGTTCACCGGTAATCATAACGTATTGAACCACACCGTCTTTATTGCGATCCGCTTCCGGATGTGCTTTAAAATAGTCCGCCAAAATCTTTCCTTGCATTTCTCCGGATTGCTCTGCTTTAGCACCTACATAATATACTTTATCCCATTTTTGCATATCTTGAGGGAATGGCTCACGATTTAAGAATACTGTCGGAATATTTGCTGTTTTTGCTTTATCGATAATTACGCCTGCCGCTGTACGGTCAACCACATTAATCCCCATGGATTTGTATTTTTTGTTAATGAACAAATCCACTTTTTCATTTTGAGTAGGCTGAGAGTTTTGGCTGTCAACGATATCAACCTTAGCTTTTCCTTCCGCCAATTTATTAATTTGTGCACGCACACCGCTCATAAAAGTATCGTCAAATTTGTAAATAGCTACCCCAATTTGCGGTAAATCACCGGCTGCTTTTTTATCCGCCGCCTTATCACTGCCACCGCAACCGCTGATTGCAAGTGCACCTATTGTTAAAGTTGTAAGAAGTAATGCTTTCCAAGATTTTTTCATGAGTAACTCCTCCTCTTAGTAAAAATAATGTTTGAATATGTTTCACTTCTCTTGGCATTCCAACTGTTTTGCTTATCCCAAGCTTCCCTCCTTTACACGTTGTGTACTGACTATTTCCATCATACCTAACAATGTATAGTAAGAGCCTCGTCCCGAGTAAACGATTTCTACAGGCTGCGCTCTATGAGAGTGTGCTTGCAAAACTTTCTTTATAATGGGATCCATGAGCTCTACCGCTTTACCCATGGCGCTGCTTAATACAATTCTTTCGGGGTTAAGAAAATTAGTTGTATTGGCCAAAGCCACCCCAAGATAGTATCCCGCTTCCTGCAGCGCCTCTAAGGCCAGCTCATCTCCCTTCAGTGCCGCATCATAAATCGGCTCCACCTTAAATGCATCCTGAAGGATGGTTATATCATCTTTTAACAGGGACGGTCTCCCTTTGTTGAGTTCACCGATTACATAGTTGCGAAGCGCTGTTTCGGAAGCCACTTCCTCCATAGCAATTTCTTTCCCCTCATCAGTGGTAATAACCATATATCCCAGCTCTCCGGAACTATCATTAAACCCCCGATACAACTCTCCGTTATACAAAAAGGCGGAACCTAATCCATAGCTGAATTTAACAACCAACAAATTGGTAGCATTTTGCCCTTTTCCATAATAGTATTCCCCGATTGTCAAAGCTCTCACATCGTTGTCCACATAAACGGGGAGATGAAATCGCTCTTCCAAAATATATTTAAATGGCACATTAGACCACTTGCCATGAGGAGAGTAAATGGATATCCCCTGTTGTGAGTCCACAGGCCCGCGCATGACAATACCAATGCTCTTAATCTTTCCCGTATCTTCCTCCAGTGCTCTTTTAATCCCTTCCGAGATATCCTCCAAAATAGCCTCCGGATCCTTCCCGATAATGGAAATCCGTTCCTGCCTTAAAATCTCTGAACCTAAATCCACGGTATAGAAGAAAAGATTATGTGTTCTAATGTGAACGATAAGCATGAACTCTATATTTTTATTAAACTGCAACAGCGTCGACGGACGACCGATATAGGCCTTTTCCTCTCCGTATTCACAAATAAGTTTCCTCTTCAACAAATGACTGCATATGGTAGAAACCGTAGGCGCCGTAATTCCCGTTTGCTTGGCAATCGTCGCTTTTGAGGTCGGTCCGTATCTGCGTATATAATTTAAGATTGCTTCTTCGTTGCTTATCTGATGTCTTTGCATAATTACTCCCTGTAGTTAAAACCATACTCTACAGCTGATGCACTCCATCACCTATATGTGCTTCATATAAAGTAGGACGTACACCGATTTCCTTCTCATATAGCACCGGCAGTTTTATCATAAAATTCTCCACATGCTCAGCCTTTACAAGAGCAATGGCACAACCGCCAAATCCCGCACCGGTCATTCTCGACGCAACACAGCCGGGCAAACTTTCTGCCAATGCCACAATCGTATCCAGTTCACGACAAGACACTTCATAATCATAGCGAAGGGATGCGTGAGAGGCCTTTAAAAGTCTCGCCACTTCGTTGATATCTGCTGCTTTGAGAGCCTTCACAAAGTCCAAGGTTCTGCGATTTTCACTGCTGGCATGCCTTGCACGACGCAGCAACACTTCATCTGCTATATGCTCTAAATCCTCTTCGGTTGCCAAAGACAGTCCCGGAATAGGACGATGCTCTTGAATTATATGAAGTGCTTTATCACACTCTTCTTTTCTTACATTAAACTGAGAGTCCACTAAGCCACGCTTCTTATTGGTATTCATAATAATAAGCTCATACCCCTCCCAATGAAGAGGAACCAGCTCGAACTCCATATTCGTGCAGTCCAGCAAAACGCCACAATTTTTTCTTCCCTGGCTAATGGCAAACATATCCATAATGCCCACCTTAACTCCTACGAAGTGATACTCTACCTCCTGTGCCATTTCGGCCAGCTCTGTCCGATCAATAGGAGTCAAGTTAAGCTCCGTCAGGAGCATATACCCGGTCAAATCCAAAATACAAGCGGAAGACGAGAGCCCCGCACCGGCCGGAAGGGTTCCGTCAAAATAGAGGTCCATCCCCGGTATTTTGTGCCCTTCTTTTTGCAGATAATCAATTATCCCGATAGGATAATTGCCCCACCCCCACTCTTTTTGATAGCTGAGGGGAGTGTCAAGATCAACAACAATCTCGGTCTTCATGTTTTCCGAGTAAAGGCGAACTTTACGGTCTTTTCTTCTGCGCAAAGCCCCATAAATTCCTACTGTTAAAGCGGCCGGAAAAACATGACCTCCATTATAGTCCTGGTGTTCTCCGATTATATTGACTCTGCCGGGAGCAAAAAAACAGCTTATCGGCTCATCCGTTTCCCCCATGGCACCGGTCATAAGCGCACGCACTTGCTCTGCACTTAGCTTTGCTTCTGCCATTATTTATCCTCCTCCACTCGCTGATACAGCCCACGCAATATAGGTGCCGTATCTTCTACAGCACTGGTATTTGCAGCAGCCCACGCCCCCATCTCGGAAGACGCATAGAATTTTATCTTATTGGCTTCTCTAAATGGCGGATAAAACTCTATATGAAAATGATAATAGTCCTTCGCTTTTTCATATTCCGGACTATTTACCGGCTCCTGATGATACACCATCATATACGGAAAAGGTGCATCAAATAACATATCAAAAGCTTTCGTCAATTTCTTCAGCATATCCGCCAAATCTTCTCTTTCCTCTGCCGTACATGCACTCAAAGTCGTTACATGACGCTTCGGTACCACAAACACACCATAGGGATAATCGGTAAAAAATGGAATATATGCAATAAAACTATTATTTTCCCCCACTATACGGATAGTCGCTTTTCGCTCTTCCTCATTCATAGTGCAGAGCATACATTTTCCCGATGTTCTATGATACTCTTCACAATTTTGCAATTCCACTTGTATCTTCTGCGGTACGAATGAATATGCGTACAATTGACCGTGTGGATGAGGCATAGTCACGCCCACCGCTTCCCCCTTATTTTCAAAGGGGTAAATATATTTTATCTTTTCGTCTTTTTTTAATTCATCAAACCGATCAGCCAATAAATTAAGTAGCTTTACGATATGATTCCTTGATAATTCGTAAAACTTAGCCTCGTGTTTGGGCGAATATAAAATCACTTCACACTTGCCATAGTTTTCCTTTGCCTTATAAAAGGAAGACTTGCTGTCTACAGGGGTATCAGGACTAAGCGACAAGGTGGGAAAGTCATTGTCATAGCAGAGCACCTCGTAATCTGCCGGTACCTTCGCTTCCGGACCGGGACAAAAAGGGCACCAATCCTTTGGCATAGTTGGCCTGTGTTTTCGATTGGATGCGACCATAGTCCATGTTCCAAGCAGTGGATTCCACCGTAATTCAGACATCTATATTCCTCCCTAAAAAAGTATGCAAGCTACGCCTGCACACTTACTTAAATACTTTATTTATTACTTTATTAAATACATTATAAATTTATTTCTTTAAACTTTCAAGACTCTTTTAGATACACAGTCTCTTACTCATTACCAATATGCATATCAAATTTTTCCCTTTGTGGATTCCTTAAATCCTCTAAAAATCGCTTTCTTCAAGAAACTTTTTCCTCTTCTTATCCGCACTCAAACATTAACATTCAAAGTACAGAAGCAACTATACTTTTTTAGTATGGTTAATATTTAAATTTAATGCTAAATTACTTATTTGCATAAAAGTACTTCTCTCATTTTAAAAAAACAAATTGTAATTCTACACATTAATCTTTGGATTCACAGCCTGTCTCCTACTGTTTGCTACTATCCATAATTCTCTTCTTGAAGCTTGCGTAAATCTTCATCATGTGGTATACTCTGTACAAAGGAAGTCGACAGAGTAACATCCTTGGACGATCGTTGTCCTATGGATAGGGTTACTTGTCGGCTTTTCTTTTTTATTTATATACAAAATTCCTTGCTTGATGATTACGTTTGTATACCAATCGCTATGTTCTCTGATAAATGCTGTCACAAAGCTTGTTTCTTTCTATCAGGCCTTGTGGCAACATTTAATTTTATCGGAACTTGTACATTTCTATATTTCCCCTCTAATCTATCTTTATACCTATTAAATTTTGATTCAAATGTGATTTATCATATCTCGCATATATGCTCGTAATAATATTTATCTCATGTGTTTTACGGATAGAATTCACTTCCAATCTGGAAGCTCTCCATTATAGTCCTTGACATTTTGTAACATATCTCTTATATTTACTGTAAAAGGAGAAGATGCTACGTAGTAATCGCCGTGTTTTACAACGGTGTGTACGGGCATCTTCTTCTTTTCTGTTGTTACAGCATATAAACCAATTAACTTTGGGTTTAATCCAATGTTATTATGTTCTTCCTCTCCTGCAATTCTAACGGTATAAACATCTTTTTTAACTCGCATCGGAACATGAAACGGTGAATATTAAATTCTTAAATAACTCTTTTAAACACTTCTCAAGTCTTTATTGTCGAATTTTTATATACAAAAAAGAGCCTATAAGAGGCTCTTTTTAAAAAGGCAGTCCCTTTTATTTC
>JBHAEC010000071.1:0-3160 GCA_041855385.1 Veillonellaceae bacterium | reverse complement strand
GGCGTATTCGTGAAGATTTACAGATGATAGCACCGGGAGATTTACGAAACTGCTTAGTCGCTTTGGCGGAAAAAGAAGGACTTATGGAAGAGCTTTTTAAGCACCGATTCGGCGGAAATGGAGATCTGTCGGGGCACAGCTTCGGGAACCTGTTTTTGGCGGCATTGACGGAAGTGCTTGACGGTGATGTGGAGCGTGCTCTTGAAGCATCCAGCAAGATCCTTAAAGTGCAGGGGCGCGTAATCCCTTCCTCTACGGAAAATGTAAAGCTCATCGCTACCATGACGGATGGGACTGTGGTGGAAGGCGAGAGTCAGATCCCTCATGCAGGTAAGGCAATTGCCAAGCTCACATCTGAGCCTCTCCTGCCAAAACCTCAGGGGGCGGCATTGCAGGCTATTGATGAAGCAGATGCCATTATTTTAGGTCCCGGAAGCTTATATACCAGCATTATGCCTAACCTGTTGGTAGACAAAATTGCAGAGCATATTCAGGCAAGCAAGGCGGCAAAACTATATATTTGCAATGTGATGACTCAGCCGGGAGAAACCGAGGGATATACGGTCAGTCAGCATGTTAAGGCGATTACCGATCATTTCGGAGAAGGATTAATTGATACCGTTTTGGTTAACGAGTCTGTTATACCGGAAGAAGTGTTACTAAAATACGAGGCGAAGGGAGCGGCGCCGGTAAAGGTGGACTCTGAAGTTTTGGATACGATGAATGTACGTGTTATCAAAGCCGATCTCATGCATGGAAGCGACAAGGCGATTCATAACCCGGATCGCTTAGGCAAGGTGGTTATGGATGTTCTTTATGCACTACAGACGGATATCGAGCCACATATTTTAGACTACTATTTGAGTCGTGAAGATCATTAAAAGAGGGAGGAAGCCATGTCTTTTGCGGAAGATGTAAAAAGCGAACTCTGTGGCTATGTAAATGAGTCGAAAGCCTGTGAGCGCATAGAAGTTGCGGCATTATTGCGCATGGGGGCCTTCCTTATATTGGGAGAAAAAGATGCGGTAGGCATACGTCTCGTTACAGCCAATAATGCTGTAGCAAGGCGAGTACTTGCCATATTAAAAAATCATTTTGATCTTAGGACCTCCGTCATTATACGGAAAGGACAGCGCCTTAGAAAAAAGAATTTGTATACTTTGCAAGTAGAACCGACGGTGGAGGGAAAAAAGGCTCTTGAGGCGCTTTATGTTTGGCCGGTAAACACCCTTTATCCGGTAAAATCCCTTTCGACCATGGAAGAACGAAGAGCATATCTGAGGGGCGCGTTTCTCGGAGGAGGCTCTGTTAATCGCCCTCAGAGTGATTATCATCTTGAGTTTATGACCGGAAATCAAGGGTTTGCAAAGGATTTGGTGTATGTATTAAAACAATTTCGCATTCATGCCCGCATTACGGAGCGAAAAGAGTCGTATGTGGTGTATATAAAAGAAGGAGATGCGGTTACGTCCTGTTTACAGATTATGGGTGCTACGGATGCGATGATGGAATTTGAGAATGTTCGCATTGTAAAGGATGTGCGAAATACAATTAATCGTCAAGTCAACTGCGAAACGGCCAATCTGCAAAAAGCCGTCGATGCGGCGGTTCGTCAAAGAGAGTGTATTCGTATCATCAGGCGTCATATGGAGCTTAGCGACTTACCTTTTAAGTTACAGGAGATCGCTTTATTGCGACTGGAACATGGTGAAGCAAGCTTGGGAGAACTACAGGAAATCATGGGTGGCCGATTGAGTAAGTCGGGAATTAATCATAGGTTTTGTAAACTGGAAGAAATTGCCTTATCCTTTGAACCGGACGGATTAGCGGAATTTTGAGTCGGGATAATGCATAGGGGGATATATGCTGAAAAAAATAATTACATGGATGGTTACATTGGCAACATCATTAGGTATCGGAGCGGCTCCGGTAGGGGGAGCTGAAGTAGAAACGGTGCCTACCGTGGACTTTGAAAATACGTTTTTTGAACCGTTGGGGCTAAAATTAGTCAGCAGCGAAGGGTCTTTGCTCTTATCCGACAGTCCTGAATATGTAGGACCAAGAGGAGGAATTTTGTATCGTGATACCGTAGCAGGTAAGAGCCGTATTTACTTTTATCATGTAAATGAAATGAAGGAACATCATAAAATCGGTCTTGTTGTGGAAAATAAGGGATCTTCCCCGGCAGAAGTGAATGTTATTAGGAGTATCTGGGCCAATCCGTCTCCCGATTACTTTACCGTAGGAAGAGACCTGTCCCATAAGGAACTGCGGGACAGTGAGACGCATAATAGCCATATGGTATTGAAACCGGGGCTGAAAAAGGTTCTTGTAAAAGGGCTGGAAAAAGTTGCGGTGAAAAAAGATGCCTTATTTTCCGGGATTGTGGACTTTGTTTCTACGGCTCCTGTTGAAGTGAGCATTATGATGCTTCCCATGAATATGAATACAGTAGGGTCTACTACCTTACTACCCCTTTTGCCCCATGATGACGTGCACTTGCGAGGTACCTATGAACAGTCCATGGAGAAGCGTTTTGCCGTGGAGCCTGCATATAATGTGGAAAAAGGAGCGGCTTTTTTAAAGCTCACCGATGATGTAAATGATCCTTTTGTTACGGGCATTGACGCACTTAGTGGCAATATGCCGGTAACAAATCGAGGCAATTACGGTATGGGATCCGTCATTCACCTTGAAACGATGGGAAATGGTGAATTTGATGTGTTTTTTAATCCTTTGGGAGGAGCGTTTGCCGGGGTTCTCGGCTTATCTTACAATGGTATGGAAGAGATGAAGTTTTTGCCACCTGTACCGGATTATATTGTGGGGAACGAAACGATTTATGATACGCTTCATTTGGGGCGCTATGAAGCCGGTAAACCTCTCACTTTTCGCTATATGCCGCCGGGAGCATCCAATTTGCCGGTACGACTTCTCTTTATTCCAGTAGCACCGGAAAAGAAAAAATAAGAGCTGCCATGTTTTTTAGCCGAAATACATGGGGGTAAAGAAGCGGTATAATCTTGACACACGCTGTGCGTGTTCGGTATAATGAGTAAAGAATATAA
This sequence comes from Veillonellaceae bacterium, assembly GCA_041855385.1. GTDB lineage: Bacteria > Bacillota > Negativicutes > Veillonellales > Veillonellaceae > JBHAEC01. Next base: position 92 of record JBHAEC010000071.1, on the reverse strand, counting down.
GTGGGGTACGAGAGACCTTCCACATTCTTTGTACTATGAACCTTTTAAGTTAGTCCTGTGAGGCTAGTAAGGGAAGATAGCTGACTTTATTT
>JBHAEC010000070.1:0-3586 GCA_041855385.1 Veillonellaceae bacterium | reverse complement strand
GAGCCGGGAGCTTTATTGCTTTTTACAAGCTTCGCCGCCTCATAATCTGTCACCGCTGTCGCCACTATTGGGATATCTTTTGTCGCATTTGCTGCCGCCTGTGCAGCAGGTGTGGCAATAGCTGCAATCAAATCCACCTTATTGGTTACAAAACGCTGAGTAATTGTATTTAAATTAGATTGATCGGCCTGCGCATTTTGTTGGTCTAAAACGATATTGTCTTTAAATCCCTTTGATGCCAATCCATCAACAAACCCTTTGTTTGCCGCATCTAAAGCCGCATGCTGAACCAGTTGCACCACACCGATTTTGTACTCTTTCTTACCTTCACTCTTCTTTTCTGTTGTGCCGCAACCACTAAATATTCCCGCCGCTATTAGGCCGGCCATCACGATAAAGGTCGCTTTTTTTACTATTTTTTTCATCTGCCTTCCTCCCCTTGTGCCTTCACACAGCTACACAAAATCAACGGTTTATAGGAGCTTTATCCTATTACCGCCCTTCTTCCTCCAGTGCCTGCTTCCATTCCTCTTCCTTAAACCCGATTAAAACTCGTTTAGAAAGCACCAGCACAGGTCTTTTTACCAACATTCCGTTTTCCGCTAACAGCTGAACCGCTTCTTCCTCTGACAGATTAGGTAGCCTCTCTTTTATATTACCCTGGCGATAGGCTTGCCCCGATGTGTTGAAAAACTTGCTTATCGGAAGTCCCGCTGAGGACAGCCATGCTGTTAGTTCCTGTTTACTTGGATTTTCCTCCGCAATATGACGCTCCGTAAAGGAAATATTTTGTTCCTTTAAAAGTTTTTTTGCTTTCTTGCAGGTACTGCAACTTGGATACCCAATAAACAGCATTGTATTCCTCCTTATCTGCCCTAAGAAGTAGAAAATAAATGTTTCCGTATATTATATAACAGAAAAGAGAAAATATCAAAGAAAATATCTGTTTTGGAGTCGTAATTCCATCACTGCGACTCTTTAGGCTGCTTGCTGAGATATTCCGCCTCTTCTTCCGTTAAACCGTTGGCTGCTAAAATATATTCCTTCAACCGACCTCTCTCAAATGCGATTTTCATTACAGGTACTTCAAAGGGATCAAGCAAAACTTTAAAAGCTTCTTCACCACTTGCAAAATAGCTTATTATTGCCTCTCCTTCAACAGGATCAATTACTTCACGTTTAACTACAGGACAATAAAGGGCCATTACTTTTTTTGCCTCTTCTGCACAAAATTCACGATCTTCTACAAATGTATCGACCTCTTCTTTCGGCACATCAAAAGCATCAACTTTCGCCATTTCAATTTGGCTTTTTTCTTCCATTTTCTCACCCTCTAACTTAGGCCTTTAAAAAGGCAATATAGCATTTCTTTGCTTCATATATATCCGCTTTACTTGTCACTTCCCATGGTGCATGCATGCTTAATACGGCAACACCACAATCGATTACATCCATCCCATATAATGCCATAATATAGGCAATCGTTCCGCCACCGCCCAAGTCCACCTTACCCAGCTCAGCTGTTTGGAAAATTACTTTATTCTTATCCATCACATTGCGAATAAAGCCCATATATTCGGCATTGGCATCATTTGACCCGGACTTTCCTCTTGCACCGGTAAATTTGTTAAACACTACGCCCTTACCCAAAAAAGACGCGTTCTTTTTTTCAAAAGCACCTGCATATAGAGGATCAAAACCGGCGCTTACATCGGAAGAAAGCATGCGGGAATGACGCAATGTCCTTCTCAGATTAAGCTCCGAATAGCACCCCATTCGGTCTAAGAGTTCCGCCACCATATCTTCAAAAAAGTTTGACTGCATCCCCGTTGCCCCAACCGATCCGATTTCCTCTTTATCTACCAAAAGGCAACAAGTTGTGCGTGTTACTTTTTTGACTTCCAGCATGGCTGCCAAAGAAGTATATGCACATACGCGATCATCCTGCCCATAGGCTATAATCATACTCCTGTCAAAACCGAGTTCCCTTGCCTTCCCCGCAGGAACCACTTCCAATTCCGCAGAAAGGAGATCCTCTTCTTCAAAGCCGAATTGTTCCTTAAAAATATTTTTAAGAAATGCCGTTACTCCGTCTTTTTCTACTCCTTTTACCGGTTCCGATCCAATAAGTACATCCAAATCCTCCCCTTCAATAACCTTAGCTGCCTTCTTTTCGATTTGTTCCTGGCTCAAGTGAGGCAAAAGATCGGTTACGCAAAAAACAGGGTCATTTTCGTTATCACCGATGGATATATCGATCACGCTTCCGTCTTTTTTTACTACCACTCCATGAAGAGCCAAGGGCATAGCTACCCACTGGTATTTTTTTATGCCTCCATAGTAGTGAGTATCAAAGTAGGCTAAATTGCTGTTTTCATAAAAGGGATTTTGTTTAATATCTAATCTGGGGGAGTCTATATGTGCTCCCAGAATATTCATTCCCTCTTCAATTGGATTACTGCCGATATTAAAGAGAACCACCGTTTTTTTCATATGAACGGCATAAACTTTATCTCCCGGCTTAATCATTTTCTTGTCTTTAACATAATCGGCTAAATTTTTATACCCCGCCGCTTCTGCTTGCCTTATCGCTTCTTTAGCACATTGCCTTTCTGTTTTTCCCGTATCCAAAAATGTCATGTAAGACCGGGCTAATCCGTCAATTTCTTTTCTTTGTTTATTTGTATATTCATGCCATGCAAATTTTCTTTCCATCATTAATCCTTTCTTATAGTTCTATTTTACGGCCTGTATAGCACCAATTCTTGCTGTCACTTCGTAAGTCATGCGCAATAATTGTAATCTGTTATTCTTAACCTTTTCATTTTTATCCATCACCATAACTTCTTCAAAGAATTGATTAATGGTATCAACTAACGTGCCGGGAATAGCAACTACATCTTCATATTTACCATCACTCAAAGCTTTTTCAGAAGAAGTTAAAGCACGAGAGGCCTGCTCATATAGTTTTTTCTCTTTATCTTCGGAAAGAAGAGATATATCAACGCCTTCGAATGGGATTTCTTTCACGAGATTATATATTCGCAGATACGCTTGTACAAGCTCTTCGTTTTTATAAAACGGATTTGACTCCATAGCCTTAATAAATCCTTCGTTCTCCGATAAATTCAAGTGTTGACGACTTAAGAGCAGGGACACCATTTCATAAGGAAGATTTCTATCAAGATAAATGTTTTTCAATCGTTGTAAGAAAAATTCTTTAACACTTGCCACGAGGTCATTAACATCATCCTCGCCTATTCCTAGCAAAATAACCGCTTCTTTTATAATCGGTTCCAAATAAACACGCCAATGGGATGTACCCATAATATTCAAAACGCCGATAGTCTGCCTGCGAAGTGCATAGGGATCCTGTGATCCCGTGGGAATCAACCCCCTACTGAAAGTTGCTACTATATTATCTATTTTATCCGCCATACTGAGTATCTTCCCAACCTTTGTGTTTGGAAGTTCATCGCCGGCAAACCGTGGCAAATATTGCTCATAAATAGCCTCTGCCACTTCATCCTTCTCGCCGTCTAACAGTGCATAGTCTCGGCCGATTATTCCCTGCAGTTCAGTAAAT
>JBHAEC010000069.1:0-5965 GCA_041855385.1 Veillonellaceae bacterium | reverse complement strand
TGACCCACTAGCTCAGTTGGCAGAGCACCTGACTTTTAATCAGGGTGTCCCGCGTTCGAGTCGCGGGTGGGTCACCATTTTGAGGCCCGTTGGTCAAGCGGTTAAGACACCGCCCTTTCACGGCGGTATCGGGGGTTCGATTCCCCCACGGGTCACCAACATGGGCGATTAGCTCAGCTGGGAGAGCGCTTGCCTTACAAGCAAGATGTCGGCAGTTCGATCCTGTCATCGCCCACCATAAGAGACCATAGTCATTTAAGATGACTATGGTCTCTTTTTTTGTAATACACACAATTTAAACACATAGTAAAAGAGAGGGATTAAAAATGTTGAAAAAAGTTGTAGAAAAAAGTACCATATAGGTAAGGACATGGTAAAGGGTTTTAGTCCGAGAGGTAATGGGGAGGAAAAAATATGAAAAAGCATTTATTAGCATTATTGGCTGTTACGGCACTTGGTGTTTCCGTAGTGAGTGCAACGCCGCAGACAACGTTTGAAAAGGGCGAGACGCAATTGGATTTAGGGGCATATAGGCATAAAGCCGAAGTTGTAACGTCTTCCGAAAATAAGTGGAACTTTACGGGCGGTGTAACATATGCATTGAGCGACAAAACGGCAGTTCAGTATGCCTATACCGGAATGAAAGCGAAACACAGTTTTGGAGACGGCAATATGCAAGAATTAAATGTCATCCATTCACTAAACAAGAACGTGGCTCTTTATGGTGGGTACGGACGTATTGATACCGGTTATTGGGATAAGGTGAATAATATTGCCCAAATCGGTGTTATCGGTAAGGCTCCGTTGGGTGATAAATTTGAAGTATACGGAAAAGCGGCAGTAGGTACAAAATCTACTACTTCATGGGAAGCAGGTGTTGGTTATAAGGCAACAGATGATCTTGATGTACACGTAGGATATCGTTATACCAATACGGAAGGGCTTGCCTCCGACAGCATCTCAATGAAAGGTTTAGTGGCAGGGTTGTCATACCGTTTTGGAGGATCGGCTAAAGAAGAGGCGGCTCCGGCAACCGTGTATGAACCTCCTTGCTATGTGGAACCACCACAAGCACCGGTACAGGCTAAAAAAGATTATTATGTGCAGTCCATCTATTTTGATGTAGATTCTTCGGCACTTCGTGCTTCTGAAACACCTAAACTTGAGCAAATGGTGGCTGTAGCTAAAGAGTATCCGGGAGAACGCATTAAGCTGGTAGGTAATACGGATAGTGATGCGAGCAACGACTACAATAAGGCTCTTTCCGAAAGACGCGTACAGTCTGTAGCACAATATGCCGTGGACCATGGTGTAGAGACAAATCGTTTGGTGGGATTGTATAACGGAGAATCCAAGCCTGTAGCTACAAATGATACGGCACAAGGAAAACAAGAAAATCGTCGCGTAGATGTATATGTAAATCGTTATTGATTAATAAATCAGAATTCCGGAATATGAGCGAGTGAAGGATTTAATTTTCGAATATAAAAGCCGGAGATCTTGTAAGAAATGAATAGTAAGAACCTATAAAAACCCCTTTGCCTGTTTATTAGGGCTGTAGAGAGTTCTCTACAGCCCTGATTTTATGTCCTTAAACGACTTTACAGTCCTATGGGAGTTGGGAATGATCTTATACGCCGGGATAGTTAAAGAGAACACACATGCTGAATCCTATGTTAACTGATTTATATGCTGTAATAACAGAAAAGAAGAAGATGCCCGTATACCCCGCTATGAAAGCCGGCGTTAACTACGTAGCATCTTCTTCTTCATTTGTAATGAGTATAAGAAATATGTTACAAAATGTCAAGGCCTATGATGAAAATTTATATGCAGACACAGCATGGCAGGGCTCTTTATATAAGTTTGATAATTTTGATTTAGGCTCTACAGGTACCGGTGGAGATGAGAAAGCGCCTTTTGAACGTTACAAAAGCTATAAAAAATTTAAATAAATGAGGTTCAAAAAGGAATAAATCTTGCCATCGAGAAGAAAAAAGGCGTTTTAATATGGGATGAAGTTTAAAAAAACACAATAAACAAGCGAACTCTTGCCATTAGTAAGAGAATGCATTTATATATGATATAAATGCATACATGGGAATATGAAGAAGGAGAAGTCTATTTAGTTTTGGGGAGGCTTATGTTATAGTAAAACCGGGACGATTTATGTCTACTTCATTATTATTAAACCGAGGTGAATTATGAGTACTTACAATCCTTATGAAACGATGTTGAAAGTGCTTGACCGAGCAGCTGAAAAACTTGGCATGGAGGCAAGCGACTACGTAACCGTTCGTTATCCGGAACGTGAAATGACTGTGTCTGTTCCTGTACATATGGATAATGGAGAAGTAAGAGTATATTCCGGTTACAGAGTACAACATAGCTCCGTTTTGGGAGCGGCAAAAGGGGGAATTCGTTTCCACCCCGATGCTGACGAAAATGAAGTTCGAGCACTTGCTGCGTGGATGACGATTAAAAATGCCGTGGCAAATATCCCATACGGCGGAGGTAAGGGCGGCATCAAGGTGGATCCAAAAGAACTTAATACCAGAGAATTGGAACGCTTAACGAGAAATTATGTGCGCCGTATTTCTCCGATTTTAGGTGTAGATACTGACGTGCCGGCTCCGGATGTTAATACGAACCCACAAATTATGTCTTGGATTGTTGATGAATTCAGTACATTAAAAGGTGTTTGGTCTCCCGGTGTGGTAACAGGAAAGCCTTTGGCCGTAGGCGGTTCACAGGGTCGTAATGAAGCGACCGGACGAGGCTGTATGTTTACGCTTCAAAACTACTTAGCATTACAAAATAAGGATTTAAAAGGCGTTACCGTTGTTACGCAAGGCTTCGGTAATGTTGGTAGTGTTGGCACTTTGTTGATGCATCGTGAAGGCGCTAAGGTTATTGCTATCGGTGATGCTCATCTATGTATTTACAATGAAAACGGTCTAGATGTGGAAGCGGCGTATCAATATGCCAATGCCAATAACCGTTCTTTGAAAGGCTATGAAGAGCCGGGTATGAAAGTTATTACCATGGCTGAATTATTGGCCCTCAAATGTGACGTGCTATTCCTGGCAGCTCTTGAAAATCAGTTAAATGCATCTAATATGAAGGATGTTAAAGCAACCATTATTTTGGAAGGTGCTAACGGCCCTACAGATAACGAAGCGGATGAATATTTCTATAATCAAGGTGTCGTTATGTTGCCTGATGTTCTTGCGAATGCCGGTGGTGTTGTTACTTCCTATTATGAGTGGGTACAGAATAAAGCCGGTTTCTATTGGAGCGAAGCGGATGTTAATGAAAAGCTTTGCGTAAATATGAAGAACAGTTTTGATGCGGTATGGGAAATGAAAGAAAAATATGATGTTCCTGCCCGCTTAGCTTGCTACATGGTAGCATTGAAGCGCATTACCGACGCACAAAAACTTCGTGGCTATAATGGTTAGTCTATCCCCTATATCGATTTAGAGGTAAAGGCCGGAAATAATAAAAGAAATGACCCATCACAATGTGATGGGTCATTTCTTTATCTTAGTGCTACTTAAAAAATAACACTGCATTTTACTTGCTCATTAACAGGGGCATGTTACTGAGAGATTGCTTTTTTAGTTCCAAGTGATGGATCCGATAACAAGGGCACATGCCAACCAAATCATAGATACACCGATAGCAGGGATTAAGGCAAATTTCTGCAAATCAGCGAACTCGATCTTGTTAAGACCTACCAGTAAGTAGGTGGAAGGAACTAATGGGCTTAACAAGTGAGCACCTTGTCCGATAAGAGCGGCAATACCCATTTGAGAAGCAGGGATAGCGTAATTTGCAGCTGCTGCATTCAAGATAGGTAATACGCCGAAATAGTAAGCGTCATTTGTTAAGAAGAATGTGCCCGGCAAGCTCATAAATGCGGAAAGAACTGCCAAGTGTGGTCCCAAGGATTCAGGAATCATTGTTAAGATGGATTTGGACATCGCGTCAATCATCTTTGTTCCGGACATAACACCGGTTAAGATACCTGCAGCAAAAATCATACCTACTACAGGAACCGCGTTGGATCCTACAGAGGAAATACGTTCGTTTTGAACTTTCATCTGAGGGTAGTTAACCATCAATGCGATACCGGTACCTATCATGAAGAGAATTGCGGAAGGCATAACTTCCATAATAAGAAGAGTCATGATAATAAGAGTTAAGCCGAAGTTGAACCATACAAGTTTCGGACGAAGAACATCTGCGCTACCGCCGGTTTCAATATTTACATCCGGCTCTTGATCTTCTTCAAGTTTTACTGTACCGATACGTTTACGCTCTTGTTTACCCCAAATGTAAGCTAGGAACCATACATAGAAAGTACCAAGTACCATGCCTGGAATCATAGGGTTAAAAACTTGCGTTAACTCCAAGTTCAAGGATGCAAGTACACGAGCGGTAGGGCCACCCCAAGGAATGATATTCATTACAGAGTTTTCCAAAAGTACGATTGCCGGAAGGATTACAGGGCGGATACCTACCTTACGGAATGCAATCAACATAGCGGATGTACAGATAAGGTAAGTAGTAGATCCGTCTCCGTCGAAAGAAATACAAGTTGCAAGAATGGCTGCACCTACGCAAAGTTTAACGGGGTCGCCTTTAACCCAATAAAGAATCTTTTTGATCATTGGATTAAACATTCCCGCTTCAAGCAGTAAACTGAAATAAATAATTGCGAAGAATAACATGATACCTGTAGGTGCTACTTTTCTAACACCGTCCATTGACATTTTGCCGATAGCGCCGATAGGGAAGCCCAAACCGATGGCAAAAACTAACGGAACTAACATTAGCGATAAAATCGGTGAAAGCTTTTTCGTCATGATGAGTACCATGAAAACAACAATCATCATGAAACCCGCGATCGATAGTAACATGTAGTTACCTCCTTTTCCTAAAATAACTTACTGTTCATTGTTTGCCCCTTGTAACAATGAAACCTAAAAGCACAACCCTCGAGAAATCTTAGTTGTTGAGGGTAGTATAATGTATTTGCCGAGGCAGTGTAAAGATTTTTGAAGGCAAAAAAAGGGTTCTTAGCCTTACTATTTTTGCAATATTAGAGCCCTTCTCTTGATAAAAAATGTCTAAAATTAGGAAGAAAGGTTTACAGTAAAAAAAGACGGAAAATGAAAGAGCTAGTGTTGACCTGCTTTGGAGATAAGAAAATAATTCTATAGAGTATACATAAATTGCTATGAGATTTTGTAATAGATAGAGGAGTTTTTCGGTAAAACATAAAAAACAAATTGGGCAATCGATATTATTCAATTGATTAGAGAGGATGGAATCAATGAGAAAATGCGATAAATACTAAGACTTTTTTGGATTACATTTAATATCAAATGAAGAAAAAGCCAATTATGCAAAAAGTGAATACATAAAATGAAAATTCAGAAAGATATAAAGTTGGAGGAACATGGCTATAGTTGATGTATAGAAGGAGGAAGCGGGTAAGGGCTTTTTACCTGCTGTGTCATGGTGGGCATTGTTACACTGTTGCTATATCGAGGGACATCGGTGGGAATACGTTTGTAAGGAAGGGAGGAAAGCAGATCGGTCATGAGATCGCGCAAAATCTCTTCTCTGCTCGGCATGGATAGGGAATCGTTAATTTGGCGGAACTGTTTTGTATTTTTTGTCAATTTATGAAGCTCTCGATTATAGGTATATAAGGAGATTCGTACATCCGCCCTTATATAATGCTCATCGAATTTAAAGAAGGAATGGTAGCCGAGATAAGTATCGTACTCCCAGATCTCCAGTACCGGTGCAATTACAAGATCGGCTCCGCTTTCTTCTGCTATTTGAGTTAGATACTCAGCACTCGGCTGTATTCCCGGATATTCACCGGACTTTATTTCATAATATGGGAATTTGAACACTTCGGTGATGGAGTTTTTTATATAGGTCAAAG